>JBBRXO010000009.1:0-47712 GCA_038248345.1 Armatimonadota bacterium
ACCGATATCGGGTAATTCTGCTCTGCTGATACTACCTGGTTTTCGGTTCCTCGCTCCTGCGCAATTACGTACACATAATAGTTTAACGCCTCGGTCGGTGTCCAACTAAAATCTTTCAGTGCGGTAAAGCCTTCTGATAGAGTTTTGTCAACCCAAAGTTGCGTTGCAGTATTATAATACCGCGCATGGAACTCGTAGTCAAGAGTCGGAGAACCACTAGTAGTCGGGTTTGCGGTGAGGGCGATCGTCGTGCCGGCAACTAGTGGAGCTGTCTTGTTTGCGGTGATCGTGACGGCCGTCAGCTCTGGAGCTGTGATTGCCAATGCGTCAGCTAATGTGCAGCTCCCTCCATCGGCGTTAGTAACTGTTACATCGTATCGACCAGTAGCGACCCCCGAAATATTCACTGTGCAGGTTATTTTCGTACCGCCGGTTACTACTACATCTGTTGCCGGAATAGCCCCGACAAGGACGGTCGGTGTCCCGATGAAGTTAGCGCCATTTATCGTTAATAAACAATCCGTTTGATTATTGGTCACACTGGCAGGAGAAATTGTCGATATAGCAGGCGGTGCAGCTGCGAAAATGTGTAAATTTACGTTGTCCAAGCTGGCGAGATCCGTACCTGGGTTTGTAACAATTACCTGGTAATCACCTGCAGGAGTATTGGCCGTAAGATCGAGGGTGATCTTTAAACGATTCTGTCCCAAGTTGATTACATTATTGGCTGGTACTGGGATAACCAATGCTCCCTTGACGCCTTTTACGGTCGCGTTGCTTGCGAAGCCATATCCTAATATTTCACTGGAGACAGATTGGCCTGCGACACCTGTTGTAGTGGTAACCCATACAACGTGGGGGCGTGCAGATGTAAGAATAATTCCACCCGGTAGCGCTACCCCACGACCAGCTCGAACGACATAGACGTCCCAGTTGCCTGGATTATTCATGGTGAAATAAAAATCGCAGGTTATACTGGTGGAACTGTTGACGGTAATAAAGGAGCCGGTGATTGTGGGCTGGTCTGCCTGGCGCAATTCTACCCAGTCGCCCTGCTGGAAGCATTCACCGCTGAGTTCGATGCCACGCGCTCCCCCGGCGTTATCACAAGTAATGTTGGCTCCAGGTACTCTGACACTGGCCTTATTTATTCCAGTGACACTGAAGTCTAAAATTGTAGCACCCTGCGTTCCTGACGTAATTGTGGTGGGTGCAGTGCTGGCAGCTGTGAGAGTAGGTAAGCCAGCAATGGTATCGGAGTAGGTAAAGGTTACCGCGCTGGTACCGTTTGCAATCAGGATTGGGCTGGCTGGGGTGAATGTACCGCCAATTGAGCTGGATGCCAAGGTCACTGTGCGGGTTGCATCAGAAGTGCAAGCATTACCATATTGGTCCTGCCGTTGTACGGTGATTGGTGCAGTTGAACTCCCTGCACCTACTGTCATCGGCGTAGAGGTGAATGCCAATTTTGTCGCTAAACCGGAGCTGATAGTAATACTGTAGTCTCTGGTGAGAGTCGATAAGCCATCAGACGCTGTTACGGTTATTGTTTCATTTCCAGAGGTTTGACCGTTGGTGATGGTCATGGTTCTGGGTGAGCCAGTTGCACTGATTGAGACTGGCAATTCCAAGGTTCCATCTTTTTTGGATGCGGTGAGGATCATGGAATCGAGGTTTGCTTCCGGGTTAGTGATGTCTATCGAAACAGCTGTTGATGTAGAGTCTACGGTGGAAGAATAGTTGTAGTCGATAGACGTCATCGTCATCGGCTCATAGTCCCAGGTGAATATATCGGAGTTTGCCCCCGAAGTTTTCGTCGCTAATTGCGCTGTAGAGACTAATCCGATACGTGGTCCGGTAGTGGAGACAGTTAATTCTGTCGCTACTGTATTTAAGACAGTCCGCACTTTGGTGCCATCTGTTTTATACAGGTAGGTATTGCCCTTAGTGTTATCGGCAGAAGTGCTGGCACAGGAAAGCAGTGCTCCATCTGCAGATAATGCCACCGGCGCATTCCCGTCTAAGGTGCGCACAAGAGCGCCCGAACTTAGAGTATACAGTGAAACAGCATCTGCTGCTGTTTGTATCGCTAGGTAATCGGCGCTTATTGCAGGCTTGTTTGTGGCGAAATTGGCTGTAGCTCCGGCGGCGGCCTTTGAATAGAGTGCGGTAGTCGTGTTGGTGGCGCTATAGACATAGACGGTATTGCTCTTCTGAAAAGCAAGATAGCTTCCATTTGTGTCACAAGCAATATACGAGGAGACTCCGGTGGTAATCTGTGTGTTGGCGCTATTGTAGGCATTATTTGAACTATTGATGTACGCCACAACGGTTCCATCATATTTGACCGCTGGATAATTTGTGCCTAGAGTAGGCAATCCGGCAATCGGTGCTGGGATGGAATCCCCGAACTTGAAGTTGTATAAGCCGATGCTACCAGCTTTGGAGCCATAAAACGCTATCCAGATATCATCGGGTACTCCTTTGGTGAAGAAGGTTGGGACGTTACTGATTAACAGGCCTGAACTGGCAGTTCTGCTGGAGAAAGGAACGACTCCATCAGCGGCATAGGAAACCAGCCACTTCGAGCCATTATAAACCTCGTACGCTTGATGCTGACCATCAACGTTCATCGCGAGATTGCGGCAGTTGTTGGTGTTGCCTGAAGTTACCCAGTTGATGGTACCCGCCATGCATGCGCTGGCCAGGGATACCAAGGCTACTACCTGAATGGTAAAACAAGCTGCTGTAGACCAGAAATTTGTTCTCATGTCATCCTCCATCGTGATACATCTCGTTGAAACAACATCATTATTGAGGTTGTTATTGATCGATCATTCTCATGCGCTCAGGTGGACCAGGTATCCTATATGGCATACTTGGTTTTAAACTTATTGTACATGGTGGATAGCTCTGATGCAGATAACACTCGGTTATAGATCATAAGCTCCGCGATTTCCATAGTAGCAGGATACTGATAGACGTTTGGCCAGTTAATTGGATCGTTACCGAGGCATAGAGGGAATATGCCGCTTTGGGTAGATTTGCTAGCAAGCGTGAAGCCGGTAAGGTAATCATCGGCATTGTATTTTACCCCGATGTCATACCCTTTGCCATTGTCTTTCAGAGTAATACTCACCATATGGTTATTTACGCTCTGGTCAGGGAATGAACCCTCGTTGGGCGAGCCTGATACCTTTGACATTAATTCACCACCACGTAGTACGAAATCTGGGGCTGAGAGGACAGAAGCATAACTATCAGCACCCATGTCGCGAACCATGATGATAGTCATATCGCCACGATTAAAGTTGTGGATCGCTTCAGTTTTACCAACGCCTGCAGTAGCTTTCAAGAAGGTGTTTGAATTACCATCAAAATGGATGGAGTTCTGACCGTTAATGCCAGTGGCGTTAAGGCTTGGAGCTTTGGCAACTTCTGGCTGGGTGAAGGTGCTGCCGGGGCCAGTTTCGCCATTATCCGGGACTGCTGCCAGCATCTCAACATGCCCATCTACGAAGCTCATACATGCCTTGTTCTCGTGCCGGTAGCTAACGTCCTCGGGCAGATAGTAACCGCTATCTAGATTGGTACCATCAGTTGAGGGCAGTGCGCGTGGTTCCCAGGCAGTTACTTTGCTGTCTTCATCGGTTTCCACTCCTGTGTCTGCGCTATACCAGGCATTTAGGCCAGTTGCCCAGTTAGGGTCAACATTTACATTATGTTTTCCGTCAATCACCATCATAGTGGAGGTCGGATTGGCAATTCGCCCCATACCTTTTTTACTCAAGTTAGCATTGTAGGCGTAACTATTGTTGACGCTGGTATTGCTTGGACAACGCAGGATTTTGGCATCAGCCGTATATTGTCGTGACCAATTTGCAGTTGCAGGGAGAGTTTCTTCATTTTCCTGCGCGAAAAGTTGCATACCTACTGTTATTTGACGGAGATTGTTCATGCACGATGTCTGCCGGGCTTTTTCCCGCGCCTTGGAGTAGACGGGGAATAGAATTGCCGCCAATATTGTGATTACTGTGATCACAACAAGCAATTCGATTAGTGTGAAACCGTTGTTCTTTCCATTCTTACCAAGCATTGTATGCCTCCCTTTTACCATTTATCAGCTATCTGCTGATGTCTTCAGTTATGTATTCCATGAACAGGAATAAATTCACCAAAGAGAAGGAAGACAAAGCAACATTTTTTTAATCACATTTTAATCAGGGGACGTAGCCATTCTGGTTTAGCATGGTATAAACCGTCGCCATCTCTGCATTAGTCAGGGCTTTTTTGTAGAAAAGTAATTGCGATAGTTGCATGGAAACTGGGGCAGGAGCGGCAGGCCAGTTGTTCAGGTCGGAGCCAATATATAACGGCGCAATTCCACTGATCGTCCCACGTTCTGCTAATGGTTTGGTGAGATTGGTGAAAGTGGAATTGGCGGCGTAGGTGGTTACCAGATTCCAGGATGAACCGTTGTTTTGAACAGCTACAGCGAGGAAGGTAGGTGTAGTTGGCGCTGCGCCGAAGGTTACCGCGGCTTGATCAGGCGGGTTCGGTCCGTATTTTACATGGAACACGTCCGTGCGCAGGACCATACCGGGTGCGGAAAGAAAGGTGGACATACTGCTATCTACCATATCACGAACCTGCACGATAGTAAACTCGTCACGGTTAAAGTCAATGCCCACTCCTTGTGGTAATGTGAGATAGGAAGTGGGGATATTGGCGAACAGGAGACTGCTCCTCCCCATAATCCCGTTGGATAATAGTGTGGGTGCCAAGCTAGGGTCATTTTGTATTTGCGGGGTGCCCACCCCCGGGTCATCGTCCGGAGGTGGAGCGACTAGTAACTCGGTGTGTCCATCAACAAAACTGAAAATCGCCTTACCGTTATGGCGTAAGTTGATATCTGTTGCTGTGTAATACCCGTATGCGAGATCGGAGCCATCATATTTCGGCAGGGTGCGCGGGAGCCATTGCGATACCTTGCCATTGTTATCAGCTGTTACACCGGTGTCGGCGCTGTACCATGCAGTGAGGCCATTAACCCAACTTGGGCCTAGATTTCCGGGGATATGTTCACCGTCAGCTGTCAGGACAGTACTAGAAGGATTGCTGATACTGGCCATACAGGTATTGCTTAGCTTTACGTTATAAGTATAACTGGTGGCATTATTCGAGACATTGGGGCATTGGAGGATTTTTCTGTCGGTAAAGAACACCCATCTCCAATTGGTAGTGCCAGGGAAGACTTCATCGTTTTCCTGGGCATTCATCAATATGCTAATGGCGATTTGTCGTTGATTTGATGTACAGCTAACCTGACGGGCTTTCTCGCGAGCCTTGGAGAACACAGGGAAGAGGATGGCGGCCAATATCGTGATTATCGCAATTACAACTAGCAGCTCTATCAAGGTAAACCCAGCTCTGACTCTATTGAGATGCGTCATAAACCATTCCTTAAACTAACGAAAATTTGAGCGTATGGGAGAGCTGAGTAGATATTACCATATAATGATGATCTGGGACACAGATATCGGGTATTGCCAGGTTAAAAATCGTTTCAAAAATACTCAAAGGATTTTTGGAGGCACCGGGGATTGCACGAGTAAGTTACCGCACCGGCGGGGCCACACCTTTGGGTAGCAAGGCGATGTTGTCGATTAATCGCGTTTTACCGATTTGTACAGCAAGCAGTAAGCGTGATTCCTGGGTTATCATGCGAACAGGGGTCAGCTCTTCGGCATCTACGATTTCCGCATAGTCTAATTTCGCCATCGGTTGGGTGGCCACCAGGCGATAGATTTCCGCCTGCACAATGGAAGGGTTCTGCTCACCATTCTCCACCATCTCCAGGGCCAGGTGGCAGGCTCGCGGTACAATTCGCGCTGCCTGCCGCTCGGTGGGGGTGAGGTAGCTGTTGCGTGAAGAGAGCGCTACGCCATCTGCCTCGCGCACAGTGGGTATCCCGATGATACTGACAGGAATGAAGAGGTCGCGTATCAGGCGTTTGATCACCTGCAGTTGTTGATAGTCCTTCTCGCCAAAATATGCCCGATCGGGGCGGATAATGTTGAAAAGTTTGGTAACAACAGTAGCGACGCCGCGGAAGTGTCCCGGGCGTGCAGTACCACAGGCAACTTCAGTTAGTCCGTCCACGGTCACCCAGGTGCAGGCATTGCGTGGGTATAGCTCACGTGCCTCGGGATGAAATATAAAGTCGGTGTCGGTGCGGTTGCAAAGCTCGGTATCATGGGCCAGATCGCGCGGATATTTCTCCAGATCCTCGTTGGGGCCAAATTGGGTGGGATTGACGAAGATACTGGCGATCACCAGGTCGCACTCGGCACGGGCCCGCCGTAAGAGCGCCTCGTGTCCTGCGTGCAGGTAGCCCATAGTGGGAACCAGCCCGATGCACGAGGGCAACACGCCACGTTCACGAATCTTCTGCCGTAATGCCGCGCCAGTTGTGACTATCTCCATGCGTCGTTACCTCTAATTGATCAGCCATGCTAAAATGTATGTATACTCAAAATCACCTTGCCTATGATAGAGACGTCATTGACGATGATCGGCTCCATTGTCGGATTCTCTGGTTGCAGACGGTAGTGACCTTTCTCGCGGAAGAAACGTTTGATAGTAGCTTCATCGTCAAGGAGGGCGACGACGATATCGCCGTTATTTGCATGATCCTGTTTACTCACTACAGCCATATCACCATCGAATATACCGGCGTTTATCATGGAATCTCCACGTACATGGAGCACGAAGCTGTTTTCATCACGTACCAATGAACGGGGGAGGGCAATAGAGTCTTCGACGTTTTCAATTGCGAGGATAGGGTTACCTGCAGTAACAGTGCCGAGTACCGGTAAAGAGACCATGCCGCCGTCGGCAGCGTATTTTGAGAGTGGGCGGGGCCCGCGTATTATTTCAATGGTTCGTGCTTTGGTGGGGTTTCGTTGGATGTACCCCTTGCGTTCCAGCGCCTCCAGGTGGCGTTGCACGGTGCAACTGGAGCTTAAATTAAGCCGTTCGCCCAGTTCGCGTACCGTTGGTGAATATCCGGTATCAGTAAAGATTGCACGGATGCACTCGAGCACATCATTTTGTCGCTTCGATAGTTTTTCACTCATGCTTGCCTCCAATTGAGACGTTTGACTGTGAGATTTCGCATACCAAACGTACGACTGCTATAATACCATAAGCATAGTTGTTTGGCAAACGAACGTTTTGGCAATCATCCCACCTTTGGTGTTAGAAAACGCTCATAGTTGTTCAATATGTGGGTTGTAGACTGATGATTTGGTATACTCTTCACTTTCCATGTATAATAGTTGATATTGTGGTGAGTTTTGCTACCCAGTTAGGAGTGCGTGTTGGTACAACTGAATGATTTCTTACTTTCTATAGGGAAAAGGGAATACGTTCCGATAATATTAGGTGGGATGGGTGTTGATGTGTCAGTGCCAGAGTTGGCATTGGCCGTGGCCGGCCAGAATGGTATAGGACATATCACAGATGCTATGATTACCGCTACTGTCGACAAGCATTTCCACACTCATTACGTGATGGATAAACTGAATCAGTACCGTTCACTACTTGGCGCGCATGATAATAAGCAGTCGATCCATTTTGATCTGGATGCGCTGGCAGAGGCTGTTCGGCTCTTCGTAGGAAAGACCATGGAAGCGAAGAAGGATGCCGGTGCGATCTTTATCAATGTGATGGAGAAGCTCACAATGAGTGACCCGCATGAGACTCTGCAGGTACGTATGCGCGCCGCCATGGATGCCGGGATAGATGGTATCACACTTAGTGCTGGGTTACACCTTGGTTCACTTGATCTGATTAAAGATCATCCACGTTTTCGTGATGTTAAGCTGGGCATCATTGTCTCATCAGCGCGGGCATTGAATGTATTTATGAGAAGGGCCATGCGCGTTGATCGGATGCCGGACTACATTGTCGTCGAAGGTCCGCTGGCTGGTGGGCATCTGGGTTTCCCCCTTAATTGGAGCGATTTCTCGCTTAAAGATATCATGCAGGATGTCCTGCAGATGTTGAAGCAAAATGACAGGAATATCCCGGTGATTGCCGCCGGTGGGGTATTTACTGGTTCTGATGCTGTAGAATTAATGCAACAGGGTGCTGCCGGAGTACAGGTAGCCACGCGTTTTGCTGTAACCAAGGAAAGCGGATTGCCTGACAAAGTGAAGCAGGAATTTTTTAGCGCTTCCGAAGAAGATGTGGTGGTGAATATGATCTCTCCCACCGGGTATCCGATGCGGATGTTGCGCAATTCTCCAGCTATTGGCAGTGGGCCCACACCCCAGTGCGAGGCATTCGGTTATATGCTGGACGGTGGAGGCAAATGTTCGTACCTTGACGCCTACATTCATGAATCTGAGACGGGGGAACGCCCGGTACATGTGGATGAGGTAACCTGCCTGTGTACACAGATGAATGCATATAAAATATGGACCTGCGGTCATAATGTGTATCGTCTCAAGGATACTACAAATAAATTGCCCGACGGCAGTTATCAGCTACCCACAGCCGCGCAGGTTTTTGCTGATTATCAATTCAGTACCGACGGTAAAGTAGCGCTACCGCCCCGGGAAGTATGATGTGTGCTAGGGAAAGAAAATGTTACAATAATGCTCCAGGAGAGGGCTTAGTGTAATGATTAATCGGCGTATTTGCGGATTTCTACTGGCAGTACTTATATCGTTTACCGGTACTACAGTAGTAGCCGAACCGGATCCGTGGGATGATTGGAAGATCGGTATTTCTGCGGAGCAAACACAACCTGCCGTAGCGGAGCAGGGTTTTCGCCGCGCCGCGGTAGCGTTTGAGCTGGCGAACGATTGGATTGATGCAGCTTACGCCTGGCAGAGAGTTTTTCACCTCAATGATAGCATGGGTCGCCTGACTGAAGCTGGGGAAAATTATCAACGTGAGGCATATTGCTACAGTAAAGCTGGCAATGCTGACTGGGCCTGGCCAGATACTTTGCGAGGCGAGACGCTGAAGTCGGTGGCACGGGTATATTATCGCTCCAGTACTCCAGAACCGCCTGCATTAACTCCGAATCTGGCTAAATATGAACCTAATTCAGGGATTTACCTGGGTATGTATCAGGAATGCGGTGTAGCGGTTGATGATTATCAACGGGTTAAAGCTATTTATGGTCGTCCTCACGCATTATTCCTTAGCTATGGTCACTTCTACAGTCCCGGTAAAATTCTTATCGCAGATGATACAATTGCTAGAATCAAGCGCATGCCGGGGGCAGGGCTGGTATTAGGGTTAGAACCGAATGGTGGCCTCGCCAATATGAACGAAGCGGATGTGATAAGCGCTGCGCAGACACTAGCTAAAGCGAATATCCCGGTGTTTCTTCGTTTCGCCAGCGAGATGAATATGTCAGGCACTAATCAATGGCATGGAGACCCGGAATTGTATGTAACCTGGTTTCGCAAGGTGACCATCATCATGCGCCGCGAAGCTCCCAATGTTGTGATGGTTTGGAATCCGTTCGATATAGTTCAACCAGAAGGTGTAAAGGCAGATGCGCTCAAATATTACCCCGGTGACGATTACGTAGACTGGGTAGGAGTCAATTTTTACAACGATTATTACTACAATGGGAAAATGAGTGAGCCGGGGGAGGGAATCGATCCGCTGCAACGGCTGGATTACTGGTATCGCATATTCGCTACACGCAAACCAATTATGATCGGCGAGTGCGGTATTTCGCATCGGGCGTTGGTTCCTGTCGGCAAGGATGTTTCCCATTGGGCGGAGATGAATGTTCGCCGTTTGTTTACCCTGCTACCGATCATGTATCCACGAGTAAAAGCGTACATTTATTTCGATTTGGATCAGAGTCAGATTAAAAATGACTTGAAGATTACCAACGATTACCGTTTAAGTGGCAATGATGAATTATGTGGAGCATATGGATCGTCAACTGCAGCCCCCCACTATCTGGAGCAGATCGGCCAGAGTTCTACCGTACCGCTCTACAAAGAGGTCGTGACTGGTACGAAATTATGGGGTAAAACCAAATTGAGTTGCTACGCCAAATGTTACGACCCCTTCATTGGTCGGGTGGATTACTACCTCAATGATACGTTGATCGGCACCGCCAAACATGTGCCCTATACTATTGATTATGATTTTACATCTGAAACTGTCCCGACACAATTGACTGTTAAAATCTATGATAGTAATAATCTATTCGCATATTCACGCGCAGTTAGCATTGATACGAGATAATGGACGTATGGGATCGATTTTGAAAATTTTAATAACAACCAGTACGGTACTTCGCTCCCCCGAGGCGCGCGAGCAACAAAGTGCAATAGCTCATTTGATTTACGCAGACTTGATTCACCGGGCAGGTGCAACACCGATATTGTTGCCTAATCTACATTTTGAAGATGCGGAAGATATCCTTACCGCATTTGATGGGCTGCTACTTACCGGTGGTGCAGATATTGCTCCGGCACAGTTTGGCGAGGTTGAGCATCATGAATTAGGCTCAGTGGATCAAACCCGTGATACCGTAGAGCTAGCGTTGACACGTGCAGCATACAAACGTGATATCCCGGTATTGGGCATCTGCCGTGGCATTCAGGTAATGGCGGTGGCCGCGGGCGGGAGTTTGTGGCAGGATATCCCGACACAGTTACCGGAGAATATCGGGCATAGCCAGACTGTAGGGCGTGCCGAGGTAAGTCATCAGGTAACCGTGGCGGCTGATTCGCAACTGGGGGATATATTGTGCGCTGGCGCTACTGCTGGCGAGTTGCGTCTGGGCGTAAATAGCTTCCATCATCAGGCTACGAAAGAGTGTGGTACATTGTATCCAGTAGCCTATAGTGATGATGGGGTAGTTGAAGGACTAGAAGCACGCGGGGCGCGTTTTATTATCGGGGTGCAATGGCATCCCGAGGAGATGGCGGGCACAGATCAGCAGCAGAATCGGCTGTTCGTTGAATTTGTGCGTGCTGCATCAGGCAAATAAATCCGGAGTAGAAATGAGTAAGAAATTGAAGATATTATATGCATCGGCAGAGGTAGTACCTTTCGCCAAGACCGGCGGGCTGGCAGATGTCGCGGGCGCGTTGCCTGCGGAACTAGCGGGAATGGGACACGATGTGCGTGTGGTCATGCCGCGCTTCAGTTCAATAGATGGCGATAAATTCAAGTTAAAGACCATTACCGCGCCATTCAAAATCCCCTTGGGGAATGAATTAATTGATATCACGGTAGCGGAGAGTGACGCAATCGCAGGCGTATCTACCTACTTTATCGAAAACGACGCACTTTTTGATCGGGATAGCCTGTATGGCCAGCCGGACGATGACCGTCGCTTTATTGCCTATTGTCGTGGTATGTTGGAGATGTTTGAACAGATCGGCTGGTTCCCGGATGTTATCAGTTGCAATGACTGGCATTCCGCGCTGACGCCCGTGTACTTGAAGACGATATATGCTAATCAGGAGAAGTTTCGCCGCATCGCTACACTGTACACCGTACATAATCTCGCCTACCAGGGAACATTTAGCGAAAATGTAATGCAACTCGCTGGGTTACCGGCAGAGCTCTTTACCTGGGACAAATTGGCGTACTATAACACCTTTAATTTCATGAAGGTCGGTTTGCTCTATGCCGATGTCATCAGCACAGTAAGTGAAGGATACGCGGAAGAGATTGCCACCAAAGAGTACGGGGCCGGGCTGGAAGGCGTAATCGAGTATCGCAAGCATGATCTCTTTGGCATCCTGAACGGAATTGATTATGATATCTGGAACCCGCGTACTGACAAACTAATTCCAGCGAATTTCAGCGTGAATGACTTGAAGGGTAAAGCAGAATGTAAACGGGAGCTGCAGCAGGAGATGGGGCTGGCAGTGGATGCCAATACGCCAGTGTTTGGTCTGATCAGCCGCCTTAGCTCGCAGAAGGGTTTGGATATCCTCGCGGAAGTGTTGCCAGAATTGCTGAAAATGCAGGATATGCAAGTAGTGATACTTGGCACTGGCGATGAATATTTCCACACTATGCTGAAGAAACTGGCGGCACTTCACCCGGATAAGCTGGCGTTGGCGCTCCGTTTCGATAACGCGCTCGCGCATCGTATCTACGCCGCCTCCGATGCCTTTCTCATGCCCTCGCAATACGAGCCGTGTGGCCTCGGACAGATGTTCAGCCTGGCTTATGGCACTGTACCGGTGGTACGTGCCACCGGTGGCCTCGCGGACACCGTGCATAACTTCGATTTACATGACCCGGCCAGCAAAGGCAACGGCTTTGTTTTTGAGCAATATAGCAGTTTCGAATTACGCAAGACCATCCTTGCTTGCCTTAACTGCTATCATGAAGCACCTGGCAGTTGGGCGCAGCTAGTCAAAAACGCCTTCGCTGGCGACTTCTCCTGGCACAATTCTGCAGCACGATATCTGGAAGTCTACCAGCATGCGTTGCTAAAGGTACGGGGTAGGGCAGGGTCATTCGACGAATAACAAAGCCACAGACTATCTCTGTGAAGACTCGGACATATAGTTAGCTTATTGCCCAGTCGTTTACGGCTGGGTAATTTGTTATCAGAGTCTGATGAAGCGGGAATGACAATCGTCATACCGCACTTGACATATCCGCTACCTATCTGGTAGTATCTTCCCTAACGCATCAGCCTTTTAACTGCGGTACCGAGAGATCGCGAAGGGTAGTATATGAAGCAGGTCAGCACACAACTGCATAAGGAGCCTTCCCTATGACCACACCACGGGAAGGTTTTTTTGTACCTGCCGATGCCCACGAGCGCCAGATACTGGACGCGCAGGATATTCGTCGTGCGGTGCGCCGGGTAGCTCATGAGATCATCGAGCGCAACCGCGGCGTCTCCGAGCTGGTTCTCGTCGGTATCCACACCCGTGGCGTCCCGCTGGCACAGCGCATCGCTTGCGAGATAAATGCTATCGAAGGCATTCAGGTGCCGGTCGGCGAGCTGGATATCTCGCTACACCGCGATGATAGGCGTGGTAACCCGGATTCCCGCCCTACCATCATCCCCGTCGACCTCACCGAACGTCGCGTGGTGCTGGTGGATGAGGTGATCTTCACCGGGCGCACTGTCCGCGCCGCGCTGGATGCACTGGTAAAGCATGGCCGCCCCGCGCTCATCCAGTTCGCCGTGCTGATCGACCGCGGACATCGCGAGTTGCCCATCCGCCCCGATTACGTCGGCAAAAATATCCCCACCGCTCGTAGTGAACGTGTTTATGTGCGCCTGACAGAAGTGGATGGCGTGGATAATGTGAGCGTGGCGCGGATTGATGAAGAGGAGGTGGCGCTATGACGCAAGGAAACCTCATCTCCATCCGTGACCTAGCTAATAACGGTATCATGGGCCTCTTCGAGCTGGCGCATGAGTATAACGAAGCTGGCCGCAAACGTTTGGCAGTTGCGCACGACGCCATTATTGCCACCTTATTCTACGAGCCAAGCACACGCACGCGTATGTCTTTCGAGGCGGCTATGTTGCGCCTGGGCGGGCAGGTTATCAGTATGGCTGACCCCAGCGCCTCCTCTGCAGTCAAGGGCGAGACGTTGGCCGACACCGTGCGTATTGTAGAGAGCTACGCCGACATTATCGCCCTGCGCCACCCCCGCGAAGGTGCGGCGCGCGTAGCTGCGGAACATGCGGGCGTGCCAATAATTAACGCTGGCGACGGCGCGCGTGAGCATCCGACGCAGACATTGGTGGATTTATATACCATATATCGCGAGATCGGCAAGCTGGAAGGTGTCACGGTGGCGCTCTGCGGTGACCTGAAACACGGGCGCACGGTGCATTCATTGGCGCAGGGGCTGGCACGCTTCGGCGCGCATATGATCTGCGTGGCTCCTCCGGGTTTGGAACTTCCCCCGTCGCTGGTTACCTCGCTCACTCAAAATCACGGGATAAAAATCGACAGTTTCTGCACCCTGGATGCCGCTCCATTAGGCGACTGCGATGCCCTGTACGTAACCCGCCTGCAGAAAGAGCGCTTCGCCGACCCGGCAGAGCTGGAGCGCGTTCGTCATAGCTATGTGGTCTCCCTCGCTACCCTCACCCGCCTGCGGCAGGATGCTATCGTGTTGCACCCGTTGCCGCGTGTGGATGAGCTGGAGTATGCCCTCGACGGTGACCCGCGCGCCGCCTATTTCCGCCAGGCGGCCTACGGCGTCCCCGTGCGCATGGCGCTTATCTCCGCTTTGCTAGGACTGCGCAAAGTCACGGATTTATACGAGACAGCGCCCGCAAGCTGGACTGCCTGCGACAACCAAGTTGTATGCGCCAATGCGCGTTGCATCATCAATGCGGAGCCAGGATTGCCGACACGAGCAGAAACCCGCGCCAACGGCGCACACCGCTGCGGCTATTGCGAGAGGGAGGCGGTATGACAATATTGATTAAAAACGTCTCCAGCAATGGCGAAATTAAGGATATTTCCTTCGGAGGGCCTGCGCTCTCCGATGAGAGCAAGTATGACCAGGTGATCGACGGCACCGGCCTGCTGGCCGTGCCCGCCTTCGTCGACGTCCACGTACACTTCCGTGATCCCGGCCAGACGGAGAAGGAAGACCTGCTCACCGGCGCACGCGCGGCGGTGGACGGTGGCTACGGGCGGGTGATCTGCGAGGCCAATACCTCCCCGGTGATCGACAACTTGGAAAAGGTGCAGGCATTCTACGCACGTGTGAAGGAGCTGCAACTGCCTATAACCGTAGATACCAAGTGCGCCCTGACAATCGGGCAGCAGGGAGAGCAACTGGTAGATATTGCCGGACTGAAAGAGAGCTATCCGAGCATTATCTTCAGCAGCGACGGCGAGCCGGTGACGGATCGCGAGTTGTTGATTAAGGCCTTCCGTGCAGCAGGAAATAACGAGATACACCTTCATTGTGAGGAGACACCCCGTTCGCATGAGCGCGTAGTCGCCGTCCTGGGCGAGGGGGCATACCTTTCTCGCGAGGTGGAGTTGATCAAACTGGCGCTATCAGCATTAACGGAAGCAGGGGTCGGCAGTCTGCATATCCAGCATGTAAGCCTCGCCGAGAGCGTTGCGATTATCGCAGAAGCAAAAGAGCGCGGGCTGAATGTTACCGCCGAGGTGACACCGCATCATATGTTACTTTGTGATGAGGATATCCCCGTAGGGGATACCAACTGGAAGATGAACCCGCCACTACGCAGTCGGAAAGATATGATGGCAGTTCGCAAGGCACTAGCTGATGACATAATCGATGTAATTGCCACCGACCACGCCCCGCACACAATTGCAGACAAATCAAAATCGTGGGACGAAGCGCCATTTGGTGTTATCGGATTGGAGACGGCATTCGGGGCTTGCATGAAGCTGGTACGTTCGGGCGAATTGTCTTTCGGAAGATTGATAGTGGCGATGACGGATGGTGAGCAATCGCTTGAATATGGGGTCACATTAATAGATCCCAATGAAAAATGGACGGTAGATTCAGCTAAATTCGAGTCAAAATCCAGTAATTGTCCCTTCGCTGGGATGGCGTTAATCGGTAAAGTGAAGAGGATAGTTCCTAGTTCCTGGTTCCTAGTTTCTGGTTCAATGTTCAATGTTCAATGTTCAATGTAATACGCAGATTTTGCGAATTATGGAGTTTAGAATGGCTGATAAATTTGAAGAGCTTGTTGCTTGGCAGAAAGCACGTGAACTATGCAACGCGGTTTATTGCCTGACGTTAGAAGGTGCTTTTAATAGAGATTTTGCATTGCGAGATCAGATTAGAAGAGCGGCTATCTCCATTATGTCTAACATTGCTGAGGGTTTTGAACGAGGTGGTAACAGGGAATTATGTCAATTTTTGTATATAGCCAAGGGATCTGCAGGAGAAGTCAGAGCGCAATTGTACATTGCACACGATGTCGGTTATATCACCGATGAACAATTTGAGAGACTGAATGATATGACGATTAAGAACAGCCAGCTAATTGCAGGATTCATACGCTACATTGAAAAGAGCGACATGAAAGGTTCAAAATACAAGGAATAGTAATGTGAAAACAGTGGGTGAATGACTTCGCAAAAGCATTGCTACTCGTTGAACATTGAACGTTGAACATTGAATCATAGATAGGAACTTTATTATGGCTAAATTAGTTTTGAGTGATGGTACCGAGTTTTCCGGCGTCTCCATTGGCGCTCCGGTTACGCATATTGGCGAGGTAGTTTTCAATACTTCGATGACCGGGTATCAGGAGATGCTCACTGACCCCAGTTATCGCGGGCAGATATTGACGCTCACCTATCCGCTCATCGGCAATTATGGCATTACCGATGAGGACTGGGAGTCGAGCGAGGTGCAGGTGCGCGGGCTGGTGGTGAAGCAGCTTTGTGCCCGGCACAGCAACTGGCGCGCCACGGCGGCGCTGGATGACTTCCTGCGTGAGAAGGGGATACCGGGCATCGCTGGGGTGGACACACGTATGTTGACGCGTGCGATTCGCTCGCACGGCGTGATGATGGGCGTGATCACCGGCGAGGACAAGACGGCGGCGGAATTGCAGCAACTGCTCACCGATGCGCCGGATTACGGCCTCACCGACTACGTGAAGGAAGTATCCGCCGGGCGCATTTACCCGTGGCAGGAGCAGGTACAGGAACCTTACGATGAGCTGGCACGCTTCGTCGCACCGGAGCAGCTGAATATCACCGTGGTTGATTATGGGGTAAAGCGCAACATTCTGCGCCTTCTCGCAACCCGTGGCTGTACCGTGCGCGTGGTTCCTTGCGATGCACCGGCTTCTGTTATCCTGGAGGGCAACCCCGATGGCATCGTCTTCTCGCCTGGCCCCGGTGACCCGGCGATGTTGGGCTACGCTATCAAAGTGATGCAGCAGGTGGTCGCCACAGGGATTCCCATATTGGGCATCTGCCTAGGCCACCAGCTGATGGCACCTGCCTTCGGTGGTAAGACCTTCAAGCTGAAATTCGGCCACCGCGGCAGCAATCACCCGGTGAAGGATCTGGTACGTAACGGTGCCATCCACATCACCGCGCAGAATCACGGCTACGCGGTAGACGCCGACAGCATCGCCGGCAGCGGCCTGAAGGTCAGCCATATCAACCTGAACGACGGCACGGTAGAAGGAATGGTACATGAGACCCTGCCGATTATGACCATGCAGTTTCACCCGGAAGCCAGCGGCGGGCCACGGGATACGGAGTATATGTTTGATGAATTTGTCAGGATAGTCGCTAGTCGCTAGTCTCTAGTCCTGATTGAATGGTTACAATTCGGAGATAGAAGGAAACGATGGCAACTATTTCTCGGTTTGAGGATATTGAAGCTTGGAAGTAAGCGCGGGAGCTGACGCGCGAGGTGTATCAATTAACAGCTTGTGGTGAATTTGCGCGTGATTACGGTTTACGCGAACAGGTGCGTCGTGCAGCGGTATCGGTGATGTCGAATATTGCTGAAGGTTTTGAACGTGGGAGTGATAGGCAATTACGTCATTTTCTCCTTATCGCCAAGGGTTCGGTCGGAGAGGTGAAGTGCCAACTCTATATCGCGCATGACGTTGGATATATATCAGAAGAGCAGTTCAGCATATTGATGAACAAAACAACTGAGATCGGGAGAATGCTCGCTGGTTTCATGCGCTATTTAGAACAAAACGATAAAAAAGGATAGTCTCAAGTCAGTCTGTCAAAATCATGACTAGCGACTAGCGACTAGTGACTTATTAGGAGATACTATATATGCCTCTAAGAACAGACTTACATAAGGTAATGGTCATCGGCTCCGGCCCCATTGTTATCGGGCAGGCTGCCGAGTTCGACTATGCGGGGACGCAGGCTTGCCGGGCGTTGCGCGAGGAGGGGTTGTCGGTGGTGCTGGTGAACAGCAACCCGGCGACTATCATGACCGACGCGAATATGGCGGACAAGGTCTATATTGAACCGCTGACGGTGGAATTCCTCACGAAGATCATCGAGAAGGAGCGTCCGGACGGGCTACTGCCCACACTCGGTGGGCAGACGGGGCTGAACCTGGCGACGAAGCTGGCGAAGAAGGGTGTGCTGGATGATTACGGTGTGGAGCTACTTGGTACCCCGCTGTCATCTATCGAGAAAGCGGAGGATCGCGAGCTGTTTAAGAACCTGATGAAGGAGCTGAACGAGCCGGTGCCCGAGTCCGCCATCGCCGAGAGTATGCAGCACGTGAAGGATTTCGTCGCTCATCTCATAGAAGTGGAGAAAGAGACGGGTCTGCCGGTATTCCCCATCATCGTGCGCCCGGCGTACACCCTGGGCGGCACCGGCGGTGGCATCGCCTATACCATGGAAGAACTTCACGATATCAGTGTGCGCGGTTTCCGCATGTCCATGACGCAGCAGTTACTGCTGGAGCGCTGCCTGCTGGGCTGGAAAGAAGTCGAGTATGAAGTGATGCGCGATGGCGATGACAACTGTATTACCATCTGTAATATGGAGAACTTCGATCCGATGGGCATCCATACCGGCGACTCCATCGTTATCGCCCCCAGCCAGACGCTCTCCGACAAAGAGTACCAGATGTTGCGCTCCGCCTCGGTAAAGATCATCCGCGCACTGGGTATCTGGGGTGGATGTAATGTGCAGTTGTCGCTCGATCCGAAGACCTTCCGCTATTACGTCATCGAGGTAAATCCCCGCGTGAGCCGTTCTTCGGCGCTGGCATCGAAAGCTACCGGCTACCCGATTGCCCGCGTGGCGGCGAAGATCGCCGTCGGCCTGCGATTGGATGAAATACAGAATGCGGTGACCAAGCGCACACTCGCCTGCTTCGAGCCGGCGCTGGACTATGTGGTGCTGAAGATCCCGCGCTGGCCCTTCGATAAGTTCAACTTTGCTGACCGGCGCATCACCACGCAGATGAAAGCCACGGGTGAGGTGATGGCTATCGACCGCACCTTTGAAGGCGCGCTGATGAAGGCAGTCCGTTCACTGGAGATCGGCCAATATGGCCTGACGCTGAAGGGCATCTGCGACTGGACCGACATGCAGCTGGAGGAAGTGATAAAACATGCCACCGACCAGCGCCTCTTCGCCATCTGCGAGGGCTTCCGGCGCGGTATGGACGTGGAGGAGATACACCAGCTCTCCAATGTGGACGTATGGTTCCTGGAGAAGGTGAAGGGCCTCGTTGATCTGGAGACCGAGTTCCGCGCCCACAAAGGCCTGCCCGACGAGACGCTGTTGCGCCGTGCAAAAGTGGCCAGCTTCAACGATCACAACCTGGCCGATATGTGGGGTGTGAAGGAGACAGAGATCCGCGCCCTGCGCAAAGAATGGGGCATCCAGCCAGTCTTTAAATTCGTCGACACCTGCGCCGCAGAGTTTGAATCAGAGACGCCGTATTACTACTCGACATATGAGACGGAGAATGAGCTAATGATGGCGTAATCTTTCTATCGGGCGTTGTCTGCGAGAAAGGGAATAATGTGATATGTATACCCCGGACGTTGCCCGAGGTTATGATATTTATCCGTTTGAGAGGTAGTGAAGCTATTAGCCCGGTTATTTTTTGTACGGGCTAATAGGGATAGAGGCAATATGCTAGAATAATAACATAGCCTCGGGCAACGCCCGGGGATATGGTTTATAGTGATATGTCTATCCCAGGCGGTGCCCGGTGATAGGAGTTAACGCTACAATATAAGGGGTATAGAGATGCATTCATTTACTCGTATTCTGATACATGCTATTTTTAGTACTAAATACCGAAATCCTTTGATATTGGATGATTTTAGGGAAGAGATGCATCGGTATATGGGTGGAATATTGCGTAATCTGGGTTGTACTCCAATATTGATTAATTCTGTACCTGATCATGTCCATTTGTTGTTCATACTTTCAAATATGCAGACGATCGCTTTTGTTATGGAAGAGACGAAGAGAGCATCGTCTAAATGGATAACAACCCGATTCTCAAAACCGGATTTTCGCTGGCAGAGCGGATATTGTGCATTATCTGTAGACAGCACTGGACTGGATAAAGTGCAGGGGTACATCGCAAGGCAGCGTGAACATCATGAAGAAATTTCATTCGCAGATGAGCTTGAAGAAATTTTCCGACGTAATAAGATTGAATTCAACAAGCATGATACGTTAGATTAGTCGGCTGTTCCCCCGGGTATTGCCCAGACTATGATATATACCTGTTTGAATGGTATTGAATTCTATTAGCCCGTAATTCTGTTTACGACCTAATATGGGCAGAGGCAATATTAGTGCATAATATCCTAGCCTCGGGCAACGCCCGGGGAACGGGTTTCGATTCCGGGCAGCGCCGGTGGTAATGATTTTAGAGGCGAAAAGAGGGAGAATAAAAAATGTTCATCCACAGTGTATACTTTTGGCTAAAAGAAAACCTGTCTGAGGCAGAGCGCGCGGACTTTGTGCGCGGGGCGCAGTCGTTACTCGGCGTGGACACTATTGTGCGCGGGCATATCGGGGTACCGGCAGCGACGCGGCGGGCAGTGATCGACAGCAGTTATGACTTCGCGCTGGTCTTCGAGTTTGCTGACCAGGCGGGGCAGGATACCTATCAGGAGCATCCGATTCATTTACAGTTTGTGGCGGATTGCGCGGTTTATTGGACGCGGGTGCAGGTTTATGATTCGGTAGCACTGTAGTTTTTGCATATGAAGTAAGTAGAGGAAGAACCATGTCAACAAAGAAACGTGTCGTTGTATTAGGCTCCGGACCCATTCGTATCGGTCAGGGGATAGAATTTGATTACTGCTCGGTGCACAGCGTCTGGGCGCTGCGCGAGGAGGGGTATGACGCCGTCATTATCAATAACAATCCGGAGACGGTATCAACAGACTTCGACACCTCCGACGCGCTCTTCTTTGAGCCGCTGACGGAAGAGGATGTGATGAATATCCTCGACCAGATTCACCCGGAGGGGGTAGTGGTGCAGTTCGGCGGGCAGACGGCCATCAACCTGGCTGGGCCGTTGCATGAGGCTGGTGTGAAGCTACTGGGTACCTCCTTCCATGGAATAGAAATGGCGGAGGACCGGGAGCTGTTCGACGATCTGCTCACCAAGCTGGATATCGTTCGTCCGAAGGGGAAGTGCGTGGTCTCGTTTGAAGAGGCATTGATTGCGGCGCGGGATATCGGGTTTCCGGTACTCATACGCCCCAGTTTCGTCCTCGGCGGTCGCGCGATGGAGATCGTCTATGACGAGGTTCATCTGAAGCGCTACATGACCTATGCGGTAGATGTATCACCGGATCGTCCGATCCTCATTGATCGGTATATTACGGGTAAAGAAGTAGAGGTAGACTGCATCTGTGACGGCACCGACGTGCTCATCCCCGGTATCATGGAGCATATTGAGGCGGCGGGCGTCCACAGCGGCGACTCTATGTCCGTCTATCCACCGGTGACGCTCTCGCAGCAGGTGAAGGACACGGTAGTAGACTACGCTATCCGCCTCTGTCACGGCATCAACGTTATCGGGCTGATGAATATTCAGTTTGTTGTGGATGAAGCTGATATCGTTTACGTCATCGAAGTGAATCCGCGCGCCTCGCGCACCGTGCCCTACATGAGTAAGGTCACCGGTGTGCCGATGGTGAACGTGGCTACCAAATGCGCACTGGGCCGCACCCTAAAGGAACAGGGGTATTCGCACGGATTATTCCCCGAGCGCCCTTATTACGCGGTGAAAGCTCCCGTGTTCAGCTTTTCCAAACTCACTGACGTGGATGTATCACTAGGGCCGGAGATGAAATCCACCGGCGAGATTATGGGCGTGGATGCAAAATATCCGCACGCGCTCTACAAAGCGATGGTGGCCTCGCATATCGACGTACCGCTGAAGGGTTCGATGATCTGCACCATTGCCGACAAAGATAAAGAGCGCGCCTTGCCGGTAATCCGCAAATTCAGTGACGAAGGATTTAAAATCTACGCTACACGTGGTACTGCTTTGCATTTGATAAAGAATGGGGTAGATGCACAGAGCGTAGCGAAGATCAACCAGGGCAGTCCCAATATTATCGACTTGATTAAAAATGAGAAGATTGACCTGTTGCTCAACACTCTTTCCCCGGACAAAAACAGCGAGCAGGAAGGCGCCAAAATCCGTCGGAGTACCGTCGAGCACAATGTCGCCTGTCTGACTTCGTTGGATACTGCTGAAGCTTTGCTGATAGCCATGGAATCCCGTCGCAGCGGTGAAGAGATGACGGTGCGGTCATTGGACGAGTATTTCAGCGAATGATAAATATGGGGCGGAGCCTTCCGCCCCATATTTCTACAATATCACCATTCCTCCCCGTACCTGCTTTATTCCGGTGCGAAATAATTTTAAAAAAAAATTTTGATATGGCAAAAATCCGGCAGGTGATACCTGGCGCCATAGCAAACTTATACAAAGATGCCGGAGAGTTTATTCTGGCTTAGTTGCGGTTTTTTTATGGCTCGTTTACGTGTTTTCTGGGGAATAATACGTCCTTTTCGGGGACGATTGTTTTTGGCGGTGCTTTTAACCGTGGTGCTTACGTCATTATCGGCGTTACCGCCACTGGTGATGCAATACCTCATAGATGATGTTGCTACTAAAAAGAACTGGCACCTGATGGTACCGGCGGTGCTCTTTGTTACCCTGCTCCCCATTTGGTCGGCCTGGTTCACCTTCCTCAATCGCGTTTATATCTCTGCCATCGGGCAACGGCTGGTAGTGGATCTACGCACTAACCTTTATGAGCATGTTCTGAATCTGAGCATGCGCTTCCACGGGAAAGTCGGGGCCGGGCCTTTGATGAGCCGGCTGATGACTGATGTGGGTATCGTGCAGAATATGGTTACCGGTGAGACGTTGGCTACCTTGAGTAGTGGCGGTATGCTCATCTTTGGTGTGGCCATGGCTTTCCACATAAATTTCCGCCTGGCCTGGGTGGTGGTGATTGCAATTGTCCTCTGCGCGCTCAACTATCGTAAATATTCGCGCCTGATACGCACAGCCAACCTGGAATTACGCGAGATGATGGACGAGGTGACCGGCACGCTGCAGGAGCGGCTGGCAGGTGTGCGGTTGGTAAAGACCTACTGTCGTGAACGTGACGAAACTAACGCATTTCTCGTTTCTACCGACAAAGCACTGGAAATCGGCATGCGCTCGCAGATGCTTTCCGTATCATTGAACACCTCCGCACGTCTTATCGTCGGGTTATTATCCACCGTGGTCTGGTGTGGCGCTGTCTGGTTCATCCTCAAGGGGGAGGATGGCATGACTTACGGGAAATTACAGGCTATTACCGCTTATCTGTGGATGGCGCTGAACCCGGCTATCAACCTGACAATGGTGGCGGATACATTGGTGCAGGCTACTACTTCGCTGGATCGCATCCTAGATGTTACCAATACCCCACAGGATATTGTGGAGCGGAAAGACGCCTATGAGTTACCGGCGGTATCAGGGGAATTGAAATTCGAGTCGGTTGATTTTGCCTATGAGCCAAGTAGTCCGCTTTTTCAGCATCTTGATATGACCTTCCCGGCGGGGAAGATGACGGCGCTGGTGGGCCATACCGGCTGCGGCAAGACTACCGTCACCAGTCTGCTCATGCGCCTGTGGGAGGCGCAGGGTGGGGCGGTTACTCTCGACGGGCACGACGTGCGCGACATCACCCTGCGCAGCCTGCGCCGTCACATCGGGGTGGTGCCACAGGAGTCAGTGATGTTCGAGGGGAGCATCAGCAGCAATATCGCCTACGGGATGCCGGAGGCGACCCAGGAGGAGATCGAGGAAGCGGCGCAGGCGGCGCAGATACATGACTTCATCATGACTCTCCCCGATGGCTACGCCAGCTGGCTGGGCAAGGGTGGGGTGCAGATCTCCGTCGGGCAGAAGCAGCGTATCGCCATCGCCCGCGCTATCCTGCTCAAACCGGCGGTGCTGATCCTGGATGAGGCGACTAGCTCGCTGGATAGCGAGTCGGAAGCGGCCATCCAGTTGGCGATGAAGATCGTCTTGAAAAACCGCACCAGTGTGGTGGTGGCGCACCGCTTGAGTACCATCACCGCCGCGGATCAGATAATCGCCATGGATCACGGAGAGATAAAGGAAAAGGGAACTCACGAGGAGCTGATGCAGATTGAAGGCGGGCTATACCAGCGTCTCTACCATGAGCTACAGGGTAAGCACGAAGGTGAGGTGTCGCTATGAAAGCAAAACGCCCAAGTGCACATCAGATTCGCTTGGATAAAATTCTGGATAAGTACGCCGACAAAGAACAGCGCCCCGGCGCGGAGCGGCGGCATATCCTCCGTTTATGGCATGAGTACCTGTATCCATTGCGTGGCAAGCTATCATTGGCGTTGATGTTCGCGGTCTTCCTCAACTTGCAGCCGTACTTCTGGGCCTACATGGGCAACGCCATCACCGGTGATGTTATCCTTACTCTGGGCAAAAGCATCTCGCCGGAAGATCTACCGGAGCATCTGCGCTGGACAATCTATCTATTTATAGTAAACAGTAGTGCCCACATCATCGTGGTGCTCTTTACCTGGCAAAATAGCTATCAGATGACCTACGTCGGGCAAAAAGTGGTCTTTGAGCTACGGAAAGCGCTGCATGAAAAGCTGCAGTGTCTGCCGCTCTCATTCTTCGACGGCATTCAGACGGGCCGCCTGCTCAGCGTGGTTGTGGATGATGTTGAGACTATCCGGCAGTCGGTGGCGAATACCCTGCAACGTATTGTGGTCAACCTCATCAACTTGCTGGTGGGGGCGATCATCCTGCTCTCGCAGAACTGGCTCATGGGCGTGGTGGTGCTGGCAGCGTTGCCTTGTTATGCCTATACCTTCCATAGCTTCCGGCCCAAGATACGCGCGGGCAATATCGCCGCGCGCCGCGCCACAGCTATCATGTACGGGCGCATGGAGGAGCGGGTGACGGGCGTGCGCACGGTGAAGGTCTTCGGGCGCGAGCGTGCCGAAGTGCGAAGTTTCACAGAACTGGTGAATAATCTGGCGCGCCTGATGATGCACCTGGTGCGCATGGGCTCCTGGCAGAACGTCATCGCCACCACTATCAGCGCCATCGCCACCGGCTTTGTGCTGTACTTCGGGATGCATCTAGTACAGACGGGCGAGATGTCCATCGGACATGCGCTCTTTTTCTACACCAGCGCTGGTGTGGTCTTTCAACCAGCAATGGTTTTCGGTGACCTGGCAGTGGAGTTCCAGCGGATCAGTGTAATCATGCGCCGCGTCTTTGATGTGCTGGAGGAAGACCCGGAGCCTCTCGACCGCCCTGACGCCGTGGCCGTACCGGATGCGCGCGGAGAGATCGACTTCCAAAACGTCACCTTCACGTATCCGGGCGATGAGCATCCCACGCTGAATGACATTACTGTCACCATACCGGCGGGCAAACAAGTGGCCATCATGGGCCCCAGCGGCGCGGGCAAAAGCTCGCTGCTTTATCTGCTCATGCGTTTCTATGATCCCGACAGTGGCACAGTTAATATTGATGACATCGACCTGCGCGATACCAAACTGCTCAGCCTGCGTGACCGTATTACGCTGGTGATGCAGGAGCCAGTGATCTTCAGTGGCTCGGTGGCGGAGAATATCCGCTACGGCCGCCTGGATGCCGAAGATCGGGAAGTGCGCCGTGCCGCCAAGGATGCAGATCTGCATGAGTTCATCATGTCACTACCCGATGGGTATGACACGGTGGTGGGCGAACGTGGTATGAGCCTCAGCGGAGGCCAACGCCAGCGCCTGGCCCTGGCCGCCAGCCTGCTCAGCCGTCCCAGTGTGCTGCTGCTGGACGACACCACCTCGGCGCTCGACCCCGTCACCGAGACGAGAGTGCGCGCCACCCTCAACCGCCTGATGGCCGGACGCACCTGTTTCGTAGTAACCCACCGCGTCTCCACCGCGCTGGCCAGCGACCTGGTGATAGTGCTGGAGGACGGACATCTGACCCAATTCGGCACCCCCGCCGAACTGCAAGCGCAAGAAGGCCTTTTCCGCCGCGTCTATGAGCAACAGTTGGACGAGAGCGCTGATAAATAACTGCTGGGAGCGCACGCTTCCAGTAGGGGCGTGCTCCATATCATACAGACTTACTAACCTACGGACCTACAGACCTACCCGCACCGCATCATACAACGCCATGAATTTACGCCCGTATTCCAGGTAACTTTCCAGTTTCACCTGCTCCAGGTTTTTATCACCAATGCCCTGGCCGGTGTGGATGATGCTGGCGAGGTGGGGCTCGATGCTGTAGCCGCCGTCGTAGCCGTGGGCGACAAGGGTACGTACGCATTTCTCTACCTGGCAGGTGCCATCGCCGGGGTAGGTGAATTGTACTTTCCCATCCGGGTTTTTCCGCCCATCTTTGATATGTACGTGCACCACGTAGTCGATGACTTCCTTCAGGTATGCCACTGCGTCCTGACCGTGAACGACCGGGTTGCCGGTGTCATAGACCAGTTTCAGCGCTGGGCTATCCACGAGCTCCAGTAGTTCTAATGTGTTGGCGGCGGATTCACCTGCCCAGCCATCGCAGTTCTCATGGATGATGATCACACCGCCGTCTTTTGCCATCGCAGCCAGTATCTTCATGCGGCGGACTGCTTCATCACGCCAGCGCTCATCGGCCCATGGCTCTGCTGCATTGGGCCAGCTCATGCAGCGGATGTACAACGTCCCCAGCCGTTGCATTCGTGGCAAGGCCATTTTCAATTCTTGAATATCGACATCGAAGTCGGTGGTTATCGACCGGCTCCAGTTGGCTAGCGCCGAGGCAAAGGAACACACCTTCATTCCCGCTGTTTCCACCTGTTCTACCACATGGTCAAAGGTCGCGTCATCTACGGTGGTGAGATTGACATCATTGATTAAGCGCAATTCCAGATGCTTCCAGCCTAATTGCTGATGCGCAGCTATTTGCGCTTCAATTGAAAAACCCGCTTCGTCGGGGATACCAGTGAAATACATGGTTTATCCTCCTGCTAGAACCTCATTAAATTTTCTGCTTTGAATACCCCTTCAGGCATCCCGCTCTCTTTGTTCGCCTGTGGATACCAGGGGGTGATGGGGGTAGTACTAGGATTAATGATGACATAGAAATCTTGCGCCGGGTTATGGCTGGTACCCAGCAGGAAATAGCGCGCTTTCGTCGCCGGATCCTGTACGACATCCAGCACCAGCACAGCGAATTCCGGCTGATCTTTTTTGAGCATTATATCACCCGGTTCCATATCGCGGATATCCTTCACTGGTTTCAGCATGGATGCCAGCGTGGTGGCGTCTGTCTGGGGGAATAGCTCCTGTAAATATTCGATCAGTGCCTTATGATCGGGAGAGAGCTTCTTCTCTTTAACCCAGGTACGGAAATCAACTTTCGTGCCCTTTTTAGTGGGAAAGTCTATCTGCCACAGCCAGTCCTTGGAGAATAGATATTCCGCGCGTAGCCGTAATATGGCATTAGCGCTCAATTGCAGGTTATTTTTGCCGGGATCGATATTAACCACTGCTGCGTGTTTGAATTGGTTCGGTGCTTCAATGCCATCATAGGTGAGGACGGGTGGGTTACCCGCCTTCAACGGCAAGTGCTGCACCCATTCGCCGAAGGTGCCGGGTATTGCGGTTAACCGCAGATAGTTCGCCTTAGGGGTGATGACGTTCAGCAGCTGAGTTATGGGGTCTGGTTTTTGTGACAACCAGGGGTACGTTACAGCTGCTGTGGTATCTCTGGTTACCGGTAACAACTTCGCCCGCGGGGATTCGTTAGCGCAGCCAGCTAGCAAAAAGATAGTCACGAGAAATGACGATGCGAGTAAAAACAAGCGCATTTGGGCGGTTCTCCAATTCATTATTTAATAACCAAGTTCGCTTAGGCGTTCTAATGTCAGCCCGGCAGGAATATCTCGATTGAGCAGCAGGCGTTCCAGGTATCGCGCCAGCAGGTCTACCTCGATATTTACTTCATCCCCGATTGAGAGAGTGGATAATGTGGTGACGCTCAGGGTGTGACGGATGAGTGATACCGAAAAGCTCACTGTGTTCGCATCCACCACGGTCAGGCTGATGCCATCAATGGCGATAGAACCCTTGGGGGAGACAAAGCGAGCTAATGCGCCGGGAAGGGTAAAAGTGAGGACGCGCTCTTCACCGACACCGCTAACGTTCCGCAATTTCCCCACACCGTCTACATGTCCGCTGACGATGTGCCCACCCAGCCGGCCATCCAGACGTAGTGCACGCTCCAGATTCACTTGTTGCCCCGGTTGGAGTTTTTCCAGTGTGGTACTTTTCAACGTCTCTGGCATCATCCAGAGCCACAGTTTTTCTGGTTCAATCTTTTCTACTGTCAGGCAAACTCCGTTGGTGGCTAGGCTATCGCCCACATGCAAGTCCTCACGGACTAACGTAGCCCGCACCGACAGCCGCGCGGTATTCCCAGAACGCTGCAAAGTCTGCACCGTCCCCATCTCTTCCACGATTCCGGTAAACATAAGCTTAGTTTCCATGTTGTGGGGAGTTGTGTCAAGAGGAATACGGAAGTTTAAATTTTGAAACGTTGCAGGTAATTTCTAATTTATGTTGAATTCAAGGATTAGGATTCTTCAGAACAAGGGGTTGAATTTCTAATGAGTTATGAAATCGGAATGGCTGCATTAAATATGCAGATGACAGAGCGGGTCGCGCGGACTGAATATACCGACAGTTGGGAGATTGTCCGGCATTACTCCGGGCTTGATCCACGGAAAGATAATGCAGCTTGGCGCGGCTACCAGGATGCTGTTAATTTAGACTATTTGTGGACAGTTAACGATGGCCCGGTTCCCTGGAGTGCACGTGGGCGAGTTACCGATTTGGGTCATGCTGTTTATAATGAGGATGGCTCGGATTTTCATGCGAGCCAACCCTCACCGTTCACCGACTTTGAGCAGGTACTGTCATTCAATGCTGTGGATGAATATGGGATGTTGGATATAGATGAACTAACGGCCTACTACGAGAATAGCTATCAGAATAACCGAGCAAATAACCCCAATCAGGTTATAAGCGGGGGGTACTATAATACACTCGTCTCCGGCGCGATAGCGATATTCGGCTTTGAGATGATGCTGGAAGCGATGGGCGAAGATTCAGAGCGCTTCGGCGAAGAGGTGTTTGAGGGGATTTTTCAGCAGACTTTGCATCATATCAAAGCGTGGGCAAATACCTCCATCGATATCTTCATGTGTCACGATGACATGGTCTGGACGGAAGGCCCGTTTATTAGTCCTAACTTCTACCGAAAGTACATTTTTTCACGTTATAAGGAGCTGTGGCAACCGCTCAAGGATGCCGGCAAGCGCGTGCTCTACACCAGTGATGGCACTTATGACATGTTCTTCGACGATATCGCAGCTGCTGGCGCTGACGGATTCTGCTTCGAGCCAACCAACGATATCAATAAACTGGTACGCGACTATGGGCAGACACATGTGATAATAGGCGGTGCCGACTGCCGAACTCTCACCTGGGGGAGCAAAGCGGACATTGAAGCTGAACTCCGTTCGTTATTCGAGCTCGCGCGCGCCTGCCCCGGTTTCGTCTTTGCCACCGGCAATCACCTCCCCAGCAACATACCGCTGGAGAATGCCATCTATTACTTTGATTTGATCGCGGAGTTAGGGAAGCGCTAACTCAGGCTGACGAGGGTCTATATCCCCTCTTCGATATACACTGCGCGCATCACTTCGCTCAGCGAGGTGATGCCTGCGCGGGCTTTGGCCAGTGCATCAGCACGCAAGTCGGGATAGCCAGCTTCGGCGATGATAGTGCGTAGTTCGCCGGAGCTTTTTTTGCGCATGATGCCGAATTTCAGCTGATCGATGAATGGTATAATCTCAAAGATGCCGATGCGGCCGCTGTAGCCGGTGTTGCGGCAACGCCCACACCCACGCCCTCGATAGAAGACGGTGTCTGCAACAGTCAGGCCCAGTTTTTGTTTGATATCATCAAAGACATTGTCGCGCTCGCGGCAGTGCTCACAGATTTTACGTACCAGACGTTGCGCGATTATCGCATTGATCGAAGAAGCTACCAGGAATGGTTCTGCACCCATGTCGATCATGCGGGTAGCGCCGGCCACCGCATCGTTGCAATGCAGGGTGCTGAATACCAGGTGCCCGGTGAGCGAGGACTGGATCGCCATCTGCAACGTCTCCGGGTCGCGTATCTCTCCTACCATGATAATGTCCGGGTCTTGGCGTAACATCGAGCGTAACCCTGTCGCGAAAGTGAGACCGATCTTCGGGTTTACCTGTATCTGCGTCATGCGCGGAAACTGGTATTCCACTGGGTCTTCGATTGTCATAACATTACGCGCCACGCAATCAATTTTCGTCAGACAGGAGTACAGCGTGGTAGTTTTACCGCATCCGGTTGGCCCCGAGGAGAGTAGCATCCCGAAAGGACGGCTGAGTAGTTCGGTCAGTAGCTGCTGGTGCGCTTTGTTTATGCCCAGTTGAGCGAAGTCCAGCTCTAGTACGCCTTTGGGTAGCAAGCGGAGTACCGCCTTTTCGCCGGAGATAGATGGCACCAGTGATACGCGTACATCATATTCTTTTTTGTTATGTACAAAGGGGAAGCGGCCATCCTGGGGTAGGCGGTTCTGACCGATATCCAATTGCGCCAGTATCTTTACGCGCGAGATCATCTGCTGGTGGCCGGTAGGTTCATAGGTGGTGTGGTCATACAGCATCCCATCTACGCGGAAACGTACGATTACTACGTCCAGATACGGTTCAATATGCACATCTGTGGCACGCGCCCCCGCTGCTTGCTGCAGCAGGTTATCAATAGTTTTGCTGGCTGATGCTAATTCGCTCGAGTCACCCAGAGATTCTGCAATATTACCCATTTCGCGAAGTAGGTCGGTTGGACGCGCAGGGGTAACGGTATTATTCGGATAGTGGACGCTGATAGCATGGATGATATCAGTTTGCGAGGCACGTACCGGGGCGATGCGGAAGCCTGTCAGCCGCTTGAGCTGGTCAAGTAACGGGAGATTACCAGGGTCTGCTACCGCTACGGTTAAAATGCGCATGCCGGAGCGATCCACCAGCGAAATTGGGCACACCGAATAGCGCAGAGCATCCGTATAATCAATTGCATTCAGTGCATCTGTAGTGACGCGAATATCCTGTGGGCGCACAACTGGTATTGAATCATCACGCATAAAAAATCCTCCCGCCACTTATGTATAAATATAATACAACGGAATCCCCGTTTACGCTAGTTATACCCGTAGACTGAGGGGAAAATATGACATCTTTTTTTTCTCTTTTCCCCTTGACGCCTTTAACCAAACCCTTTACGCTAGTATCATGCTTGCAAAACGTGTAATTCCCTGCCTGGACGTGAAGGATGGGCGGGTAGTAAAAGGTACTAATTTCCTCGAGCTGCGTGACGCGGGGGATCCGGTGGAACTGGCAGCGTTCTATGACCGTGCCGGGGCGGATGAGCTGGTCTTTCTGGACATCACTGCTTCGCATGAGCGCCGTGACACCATATTGGATATTGCGGCGCGCACTTCGGAGGAGGTCTTCATCCCGTATTGTGTGGGTGGTGGCATCAAGTCGGTGGAAGATTTCCGTGCGTTGCTCAAAGTAGGGGCAGATAAAATTGGGATAAATACTGCCGCTGTGGAGCACCCGGAGCTGATCACGGAGGCGGCAGAACGCTTTGGCTCACAGTGCGTGGTGGTGGCTATCGACGGACGGTGGAACAACGCGGATAAATACTGGGAGGTCTACCTGCATGGCGGGCGCACCCCTACCGGCAAAAATGTTGTTGCCTGGGCGGAGGAAGTGGAACGGCGCGGTGGCGGCGAGATCCTTCTCACTAGTATGGATGCCGACGGCACCAAGGCGGGTTATGACCTCAAGCAGACGCGCGCAGTGGCGGAGGCAGTAAATATTCCGGTGATCGCCAGTGGTGGCGCAGGTTGCCCGGATGACTTGTATCAGGCGCTCACGGAAGGTAAGGCCGACGCCGCCCTCATCGCCAGCATCACCCATTACGGCGAGTATACCATCGGCCAGTTGAAAGATTACTTGCGCGAGCGCGGAGTGCCGGTGCGCTAATCAGGGGAATTCGATGACGTCCAATATTTCGGGAACTGGGCGACTGCCCAGTTTAGATAATAAGATAATGCCCGATACCGAGGAGGTGCGCGCGGCCATTCGCAACTCGGCACAGGTGGTTGTGTTGGGGATGAGCCGTACTACGGCACCGAATCGCGAAACATTGGAAAACTGCGCCGCTGAGCTGCTGACGCAGCTTGGAATGCCCGTAATTTACATTGGTTACGCCATGGTGGCGATCAGCAATTGCTTCTGGGCAGGCCAGTTCGCTGCTGTCCCTTATAAACGCCGTCTACTATTGCTACCACATTGTCTCAGCAACGCAGATCTTTGTGTGGGTAGTTATGATTCAGTCGGATTGAACTGCGCCAGCTGTGGAGCATGCAATATTAATGAATATCGAACACGCGCAGAGAAGCTGAGTTATCAGGTAATTATCTCCGAGGGGACATCTTCAGCGATGATGAAGGTCATAGACGGCAGTGCGGACGCGATATTGGGAGTAGCCTGCCTGGATTCATTGGAAAAATCTTTCGCACGTATCGTTGATTTGGGTATTCCCAATATCGCGGTACCGTTATTGCAAGACGGTTGTGTGAATACTGAGGCGGATGCCCGTGAAATAACCCGCTACTTGGAGATGTTCACCGATCAGCAGGTCACTGGCACCAACAGTTATTTGCCGCTCCTACGTGCCGCTAGCGATTTATTTTCTAAAGAGCAGTTCTCCATACTGGCAGGCGGATGTACTGTAGCGGGTAACACTGATGATGCGTTGACTAACACTGAGCGTATCGCTTGCGACTGGTTGCGCTACGGGGGCAAGCGCTTGCGTCCCTTCGTTACCCTGGCGACCTACGCGGTCGCTCGACAAGGCCGGGAGGCTTTAGCGTCAGATGCACAAGTTGATAAGATGCTGCCGACTTCTATTAAGCGGCTGGCGTTGGCGATAGAGGTTATGCATAAGGCCTCCCTCATCCATGATGATATTGAAGATAGCGACAATTATCGTTATGGACGTGCAACGCTGCATAGCGCTTATGATGTACCGACGGCAATTAACGCAGGCGACTATCTAGTAGGAATGGGCTACCAGTTGATCGCAAATGAGGGGAACACCCTGGGTGCCAGTTGTACCGGGGATATCATTCGCGCTTTCAGTAGTGCGCACCTGGCACTCACCCGCGGCCAGGGGGCGGAGCTACACTGGCGGCAAAGCAATACGCTGGAGATTAAACCATTAGAGATGCTCTCCATGTATGCACTGAAGACCGCGCCTGCTTTTGAGGTTGCGCTTTACACCGGTTTGCGCGCCGCGGAAATTGATATCGATTTGAATATGTTAAAGCGGTATGCGATGTATTTAGGTGAGGGATTTCAGGCGTTGAATGACCTGGATGATTGGCGAGACAACGCACAGAACAAAGTAGAGCGTGGCCTCGATGCATTGGCCGACCGTCCGACCATCATGCGCGCATTCGCTATCGAGGCTCACGCGGGTGAGGAGCTTGCGTCTTTGCTGGCGATGCGTGATGAGGCACCCGCAGGGGAAGTGGTGGAGCGCATCAGACGGCTATATACTGAGCTGGGAGTATTCACCCGTACAGAGAAGCTGGTGGAAAAATTACGTGCGCGCGCGCTTAATCAGGCAGAGTCGCTGCCGGATGATGGCTTGCGCGAACTCTTTGCTGTACTGGTGCGCATCGTCCTGCCTACATCAACAGCACAGGGGACGTAACCATGGAAATAAGTTTCCTGGACGGATTGGATGCCATCACTGCGCTGGGTGTAATTCCATTAAGTGCGAAATTCCTGCAACTACATGGCGGATATGTACGCTCGCGTCAGCAGCCAGACGGCGGATTCCCGGCGCGTCACGGTGCCTCTGATATCTATTATACGGACTTTGCGGTGCGAACCCTGAAAATATGCGGCGATGTCCGTACTGTGGAGAGTGCGCGGGGATTTTGCCAGCAATCGTCCGCCGTTGATATTGTTACCGCTTTCTGTAAGATGAATTGTGCGCGCATGTTGGGGGATAGTATCCCGGATTTATCACCGATAATTGCTCGGCAACGAATGGCGGGTGGGGGATATGCGCGGTCAGGCGACACACAGGTGAGCGCCTACGAGACCTTTCTGGCAGTACTCTGTTATGAGATTCTCGGTGTAAAGGTGTCTTGTGAAGTTGATATTCCGAGTGCCATGGAAAGATTGCTGTGTGTTGATGGCGGCTACTCCGAGTTGCCGGGGGCTGGTGTTGGGCAGACGAATGCGACGGCAGCGGCGGTAGCTGCTTTGTTGCGATGCGGGGTGGTTGATACGGACGCGACGAAGTTCCTGCTTAGTATGCAGGCAGCGGATGGCGGCCTGACGGCTCACGCCGGGGTAGGGGAGGGTGACCTGCTTTCCACCTATACAGGGATATTAACACTGTTTAATCTCGATGCGTTGGGGCAGCTGGATTTGCCTGCGGTAGGAAAATTTGTGCGCGAGCTAGCATTACCGGCTGGTGGATTTCGCTCATGCCTGCGCGATAGCGAAGCAGACATAGAATATACATATTATGGTATTGGTACGCTGGCAATATTGCGTGCCTACCTGATGGCGGTGGCATGAGATGCGAATTGTATATATTGCGGTAGGGTCGGGAAGTATGTATTGCGGTGCCTGCGCGCGCGATATAACACTTGTACGTGCCTTGCTTCATTTTGGCCACGATGTGGAGATTATTCCGCTATATACCCCGTTGAAGATCGAGAAGCAGGACGAGCTGCCGATTACACCGGTACAATATGGAGCTGTGAATGCCTATCTGCAGCAACTATCGGAATTATTTCAGCATATTCCGGCGTTTATTGCACAGGCGCTAGATTCTCCAGCATTTCTCACATGGGTGGGGCAGTTTGCCGTTAGCACGCGGGCTAGTGAAGTTGGGGCCATGGCCGTCTCCATACTCGCCGGGCGCGATGGCAAACAGCGCAAGGAGTTGGATAAGCTCCTTGACTATCTGGGGAAGGGTGACCACCCTGATCTGGTGAGCATTACCAACACCATGCTCAGTGGCATCGCTCCGGCGGTGAAAGAGCGGCTGCAGGTGCCGGTACTTTGTGCATTGCAAGGTGAGGACAGTTTTATGGATGCCATGGGTACCCCCTATGCAGAACAGGCGAACGCATTAGTGCGGCGGAATGCGCAACAGATTGACCTCTTCGTTACTTTCAGCTTTTCCTATGCAGACCGCATGGCAAAGTACCTGGATGTCCCGCGTGCGAAAATCCGTGTGGTTCGTCCAGGTGTTGATACCGCTGATTACCCGGTGGTGCAGCAGCGGCTACGCGTTCCCTTTACTATTGGCTATCTTTCAGTGATAACCCGCATGAAGGGGTTGGATATATTGGTAGAGGCTACGCGTATTTTACTTGCTGATGGCCGTGATATCTTTCTGAAGTTCGCCGGAAAAGTACTTGATGCTAAATATTTCGCTGAGATTAGCGACGCCATTGATAATGCGGGTATGGCGGGGCGCGTGACCATCTCAGAGGAAGTAGAGATGGGGAAGAAGCAGGCATTTTTACAGAGTTGCAGTGTATTCAGCGTTCCCAGCCGCATCCAGGAATCACGCGGCATGGCGATACTGGAGGCGATGTCTACCGGTATACCGGTGATAGTCCCGGAGACGGGTATCTACCCGGAGATGATAAATATGACGCAGGGCGGAATCACCGTGCCCCCCGACGACCCGGTGAAATTGGCGGCGGCCATCGTACGTCTCATGGATGACCCGGATGAGGCAGATGCAATGGGAAAGAGAGCCCGGGCAGGAGTGGAACAGTATTTTGAAGCAACGCAAACTGCGCGGGATATGGAAGAGATATACCTTGGAATGCTAACATCAAAAACGTAGAAAGAGTTGTTTTGCATGATTACCGCATTAATACTTGATTTCGATGGCCTGATTATCGATACGGAAACCCCGGATTATCAATCGTGGTTGGAGGTATATCATACAATGGGCGCTGAATTGCCGTTGGCAGTGTGGGCGGAATGTATCGGGCGTGCCTGGAGTTCTTTTGATCCGCTGGAATATCTGGAGCGGCAGCTTGAGGCATTGCCAAATCGTGATGAGATTCGTGTGCTACGGCACCAGCGCTACCTCGAAATGGTCGACGTGCAGCCAGTGCTTCCGGGTGTATTGGATTATATCGACCAGGCGCACGGTAGCGGGATGCAAGTTGCCATCGCCTCATCTTCTCCACATAGATGGGTCGATCGTCATTTGGAAATTCGTGGCATCAATGAATTGTTTGACGTTATCATCTGTGCCGAGGATGCGGAAAATTCCAAGCCTGCTCCTGACCTTTATCTGACCACGCTGTCTGCGTTAGGGATTTCGGCAACGGATGCTATTGCTTTCGAGGACTCCCCCAATGGCATCACCTCCGCCCGCACGGCAGGGATCTATTGCGTGGCAGTGCCCAACCCCATGACAGTCAATCTCCTCCTCGCTCATGCAAACCGATTAATACCTTCACTGGCAGCGATTGGGTTGATCGAGTTGATGGCACAAATATTTCCCCCAGCCTCGTGCCGATAAATGTTATAATTTCGTATCCACTGGGGAATAATGGATGGGAAAGGTAAAATAATTACAATGATTAGCAGTTTGTCAGGTGTTTTAGGTTTTCTGATAATATTTGGGGCAATTGTGTTCGTGCATGAGTTCGGGCATTATATCGTCGCCAAGTTGAGCGGCATGATTGTACCTAATTTCTCACTCGGATTCGGGCCGCCGATCTTCAAGTGGGTGCGCAATGGTACCACCTATGCTGTGCGGGCGATTCCGCTGGGCGGCTATGTAGAAATAGCCGGGATGGAACCTTCGGAGAATGATGAGACGGATGAAGGTAAGGGACTGATAAGCGACTACAATAACAAACCGTGGTTCAGCAAGTTCGCCGTGATTGTCGCCGGGGCGGTGATGAATTTCATCTTCGCACTACTGGTCATCATTTTCATTGGTATGGCAATCGGTGAGCTGCAGCCGGGCAAAGATACCTATATCGGTGGTGTGAATCCAACATCCCCGGCGGAAAAAGCCGGGCTGCAAGCGGGTGACAAAATCGTCCAGATAAATGAGATTAGCAACCCAAGTGGCGATGTCATAAGAGACACTATCAAAAATTCGCCCAAGGAAGTGAGTCTAGTGGTAGATCGGCTGGGACAACGTGTTACTGTAGTCGTTTCGCCCATTGAGATCCGCTACCCGGATCGCGGCAACAGCTTGATATATGAGATAAAGACCTTTCATGGTATTGGAGTTTCCCTGGCCACCTCTTCGGGGGAATTTAAACGGATGGGGCTGGTAGATTCAGTGGTAATGGGTACGCGCAATATCTCCTTTATCATGATGGAATCGGTGGCATCTATTGTTTCGCTGGTTACGGGCCATGTCTCTTTGCAGGATTTGAGCGGGCCGGTAGGTATCATGCGAATATCATATGGCGCTACTAAGAATGCGGTATCTTCGTTGATGGGAATTACCAGCGCGCTCTCTCTGATGGCGTTTCTCTCGGTGGCGATCGGCTTCACCAATCTTCTGCCCTTCCCGGCGCTCGATGGTGGTCGGTTGGTCTTCATTATCTGGGAGGGAATCCGTGGTAAGCCGGTTGATCGCAACAAGGAAGCGATGGTACACATGGTGGGTATGGCAATTCTCCTCGGGTTGATTCTGTTGATTACCATCAAAGACGTCTGGATGTGGGTGGGTGGAAAGTAATATGGAGGCCGAATATCCGTTATCACGGCGGGCCACACGCGCAGTGCAGGTGGGCAATATTACCATAGGCGGCGGAGCGCCCATCACCATACAGTCGATGACGAAAACTCCCACGGTGGATATCGACGCTACCGTGGCGCAGATATATCTGTTAGAGGATGTTGGGTGCGATATCATCCGCCTCGGAGTCCCTGATACCCTATCCGCGCAAGCATTGGGGGAGATAAAACGGCAAGTTAAAATCCCGCTGGTGGCAGATATCCACTTTAACCACGAGCTAGCCTTGATTGCCCTGGCTGGCGGCGTAGATAAGCTACGACTGAACCCCGGCAACCTGAAACGTCCAGAGCATGTGAAAGCGGTGGTAAGCGCCGCTGCTGAACGCAAGGTACCTATTCGCATTGGAGTAAATAACGGTTCTATGGATGCGGAGTTACGCTCGCGTTTCCCCTTTACCCCCCTTGGCAACGCACAGGCGCTAGTGGAGAGTGCCTTAACGCATGTTCGCCTGCTGGAAGAGTTGAATTTTCACGAGATTATCATCTCCCTTAAAGCGAGTGATGTAGTCACTACAGTTTTGGCATATCGCCTGATGTTGAAAGTTCGCGATTACCCGCTCCATATTGGCATCACCGAGGCAGGCTTGCCGCCGGTAGGGTTGATTCGTTCCAGCGTAGGGGTGGGGGAGTTGTTGGGAGAGGGGATCGGTGACACGTTGCGGATATCGCTCACTGCTGACCCGCTGGAGGAAGTAGAGGCGGCGTGGCATATTTTGCGTGCGTTGAATTTGCGCAAGGCAGGTGTTCTCCTCACTAGTTGCCCAACCTGTGCTCGTTGCGATGTGGATTTCAACCCGATAGTGACCGTCATACAGCAACGGCTGAATCCGCTGGATAGACGCCTGCGGAGCGAGGGTAAGTCCCTGCATGTGGCAGTGATGGGGTGTGAAGTGAATGGCCCAGGCGAGGCGCGCGATGCTGATGTAGGTATCGCCGGAGGCAAGCATTATGGTATTCTCTTCAGTCACGGTGAAGTAATCGGCAAGGTGCCGGAAGCTATGATGATTGATGCATTGATGGATGAGGTCGAAAAGATTACAGGTAAGCTTTAGCCGGGCTGTAGAAAACAAACGAGAAAATACATCGCCCGCCAACTCGAAGGGCGATGTATTTGGGTGATAAAAGCAGCGAAGTTAATCTTCGACTATTACAGCCGGGATTTCTTCTTCATCTACCTCCACATGGGAGCGTTCTAACAGCTCCTTGCGGTTCACTTTGATCTCAGTCGGAGCGGAAATTCCCAGACGTATCTGGCCGCCACGCACCTCAAGCACCGTGATTTCGATGCCACCATCGATAACGATACTTTGTCCCGTTTTTCGCGTAAGGACTAACATGATTGCACTTCCTTTCAAAAAAAATTTCTTCCTTGATACTACCCTGATTGCGATATCCCGTTTGGCAAATTAGAATAGAATAACCATATGCCCCCAAAAGCACATCGCCATAGTCCATTATCCATGAATGGTACTATGATTATGTAATTCTTCCCCGGAATATAATTCCCTTCTAAGTATAATCAGAAACTAATAAAATAGCAATATAATCAAGAGTTTACTCCAAAACTGCCCGTTATTTGATTCCGGGAGCCGGTAATACGTGCGGCATAGTTACGATAAGATAATAATGCGTGAAGTAGGCACGTGCCACGCGCTGCAAATCATCCGCAGTCACGGCATCAATTTGAGCGGAGTATCGCTGGTCCGCTGTCGTACCCTGCCCGATTAGTTCGTACCAGCCGAGGTCGAAGGCCAGTTGACTGCTATATTGGTGAGAGAGCAGATAGCGGCTCTTAAGATATGCCCGGGCGCGTGCCAGCTCCTCATCGGTAACCTTTTCCGTCTGCACTTTGGCGAGTTCTGCTACCAATGCAGATTTCGTTGCTTCCATGTAGCGGGCTTCGGTGAGCGCATATACGGCAAATTCGCTGCTATTGGCTTGTATCGGGTAATTGGTTGATACGTCGTAGGCGAGTCGCTTATCCTCACGTATGTTGCGAAACAGGCGCGAGCCAGTGCCGCCGGAGAGCAGACTCTCTAGAACACGTAATGGTACTGAATCGGGGTTTGCTGCACCACAAACTGGGAAGGCCAACATGACGCAGGTATTGCTTACCGACTCTTCTTTCAGTATCAATTTGGTTGCCCGCAATTCAGCAGGTTCATCTGTGTAACGTGCAGGAGGCAAGGCCACCGCCGGTGTTAGCCAGTTACCGAATGCCCCCTGCGCCAGCAGGCGGACGTCATCGGCATCGCAGCGTCCGGCTACACTGATGATAGTGCGGCTTGGGGTGACAAAATGCTGATATGCCCAGCGTACGGTGGCTGGATTCTTGCGTAGTAATGATTCGGGAGTGCCATGGGCCGAGGCAGAGTAGGGGTGGCGGGCGAAAAGGTTATTGCGAGCGATATCATCAGCGATAACCAGCGCGCCTACAGATGGCTGCTGCGCATAGAGTTGCTGCAGTTGTATTGCAGCGTTGATCCCTGCATCGGACAGCACTGGGTGTGTCAGCACCTCGGTGAGGTTATTCAGTGCAGTGACGAAACCATCTGCCGGGATGGAGATGGTGATTTCCAGCATATCTGGGTGTACCTGGCTTTGCATGGTGCCGCCCGCCGCGGTGAGGGTACGCCGGAGCGATGCCGCATTCTCCAACTCTGATCCTTGCATCATGGCATCAAGTAAGACAGCCCGCAGTCCCAGCAAGTTCGGTTGTTCATCTAATGCTGAATAGTCGATCAGCACGGTGATAGCCACCATCTGCGAGGCAGTGGTGGAAGTGGTTATCAAGCGCACACCGTTATCCAACTTCTCCAGCTGCTGGGAGCGTGTGGTGCAGGTAAATATCAGCAGCAGAAGCGCCAACGGCAACAAACGTAGCATCTTCATAACCCCGCCCCTTTATCAATAGTTTTGCCCACCGTGACCTGGGCGATGTGATATATCGGAACGGCAACACGCAAGCGATCAATATTGCACTCTTGCAGTTGTTGAATATATCGGCATGCCCATTGCGCGCCCCCCAGTCCTTCATAATAGGATAGTGTAGACGCTTGTGCGCTGTAGGTTTCATTTGAGCGTAAAAATTGTGCTGCCAGCCGCTGTTGGGCCAGCCGCAACGCTGCTGGTGGTAGATTGCCCAGTCCCACCTGATCGAGGAGCGCTAATGTCGATTCACGGATTTTATCTACCGCGACAGGGGCGCATTGCATCCAGAAAATGATGCGCCCTGGTGCATGGGTGCTGGTGAATTCACCACCGAAGTTGGTCACTCGCAGGCCATCTTTCGCCCACCATTGCGGAAGCAACGCGTCATGGCCGTCTGCCAGCATAGTCACCAACAGGTCGGTAGCCACCATGGCGTTAAAATTACTACTCGGTGGGGCAGCAAAAGCCAACCCCAGGTAAGTGTCCTGCAGTGTCGAGGGGAACTTAGCCGTTTTCGCTTCACCAGGGCCAGCAATTTCTATCTCTGGTGGATTGGGTAATTCGGCAGGTTTGGCATCGCCGAAATATTTAGTAGCCAATTCTGTCGCGCTCTTCAGTGAGATATCACCTACCAGCACGATGCTCATATTGTTGGGGACATACCAGCGATTATGGAAGGCGCGCACATCGGTTGCCTTCAAGGCCAGCACATCTTCCAGCGCGCCGGTAACCAGGTCACGATAGGGGTAATGCTTATAGCTGAGTTTATTGACTTCGTTCGTTACCGTGGCCTGGGGATTGTCAGTATTCTGGGCAATCTCCGCCAGGATTAGCGGACGTTCATGCTTGAAAGCTTCGTCGGTCAACAATGGATTCAGGGTGATATCTGCCAGCACGCGTACCATCAAATCGGCCTGTTCGCTGGTGGCCGCCGCTTCAAAGCGGGTAAGATCAAATGAGGTGGTAGCATTGCTGATGGCACCAACTTGTTCCATAACGTATTGCGGTTCCAGCGGCTTCGGGTAATTCTTTGTCCCCTGGAAGACCATGTGTTCGACGTAGTGTGAAAGTCCGCGTGCATCTTCTTCTGCCCCGGAGCCGCCACGAACCACCACGTTGATGGCGACGATCGGGAGCGAATGATCCTCGCGTACCACCACCCGCATTCCGTTCGGCAAGGTAGCAGTGCTCACCGATTTCTCCGGGAAGGGATTAGGTAACGCCTGCCCCCCCACAGCCCCCGCCAACACCAATAATAATATCGTACCAATATGTCGAAGCATATTTTACCTCATGCCAGATCAACGTCCAACGTAACCCACGCTGTAACCATATCTCTATCTGCGTTCCCATGGGCGTCATTCGAGAACCGCATGATCTATGAGACGCCCATTCCACGAACCTATAGACCTATAGACCTAAAGACCTAAAGACCTAAAGACCTAAAGTATCAGCAAATTATCCCGGTGTATCGCCTCATCATATGGGTGATATCCGAGTAGTTCTTCAATCTGTGCTGTTTTTTTGCCCGCGATAATCGTCATTTCGTCGGTGGTGTAATTCACCAGCCCGTGCGCTATTTCCCGGCCCTCGGGGTTGATGACAGATACTACATCACCGGCACGGAAGTCGCCAGATACCTCTTTTATTCCCACAGGAAGCAGGCTCGAACCACATTGCAACAACGCCTTCGCTGCACCCGCATCTACGGTGATGATACCCCGTGGCGCTGCGGCGAATCCCAGCCATTGTTTGCGAGCAGCCAGGCGGCCATTCCCCCGGGCGGAGAAGAGTGTGCCAATCTGTTCACCATTCATGATCCCATGTATCACGCCCGGCCGGCGGCCCAGTGCCACCACCACATGTGTACCCATGCGGGTAGCTATTTTGGCGGCAGTGATCTTCGAGCGCATCCCACCACGGCCAACGCCGCTGGTGCTTCCTCCCGCCATATTTTCTAGTGCGCCCGTTATTTCGCGCACTTCGGGGATAATCGTCGCGTTTTCATTTATGCGTGGGTCAGCGGAATAGAGGCCGTCAACGTCGCTTAAGATGATCAGCAGATCGCACTGTACTTTACCAGCGATCAACGCCGCCAGCCGGTCATTCTCGCCAATCGACACACCTTCCACCGATACCGAGTCATTCTCGTTGATAACCGGCACAACACGGTAGCGGTGCAGCATCGGCAACAACGTGTTGCGCACATGCAGATAACGCCGCCGGTCACTGATGTCATCCCCCGTCAATAGCAACTGTCCGATGGTGCAGCCATGCTGGCGGAAAAGCGCGCTATAATGTGCAATCAGCTCTACCTGTCCCACCGCTGCCATCGCCTGCCGTGTGGAGAGGTCGGGCCGCGCCCCATCGTTAAGTCCCATCACCGTCAGTCCCAGCCGTACAGCGCCACTGGTGACCAGCAACACCTCACGACCCTCGCGCACCAGTGCGGCGATTTCGCCTACGATGCCGGCCAGCAACTCCTGATTAAACAGCCCCTCTGCTGTCGCCACCAGATTACTGCCAATTTTCACCACAATACGGCGCGCCGAGCCCAGTTGCCCCCGCGCCAAGGATATTTCGTGACTCACATCCACTCCCTTATTACTCATTATTACAACTATTCCCTCCCAGTGCTGAATATTCCTGCAAAAACACCGCACTATCGTAATCCCCTTCGTTTATCACATACCACTGCCGACTCTGGCACGGTGGTATTCACAGAGCAACGACAGTTAATGACAGGAATTTGGCATTTCCACAAATAATCTGCTACAATATCGGTACACTCAACCTGGGCGTGTTGCTTGTGTGCAGGGCGCTTGGGCCGGGGAGACATCTCGGAGGAATTGCATATGACCGCAAAATCACCTGAACGGTTATCCGTGCGGATGACCGGAGCAGCAGCACTGCTGGAGGGGTTGGCTCGTGAAGGCGTAGATATCGTCTTCGGCTATCCCGGTGGCGTGTTGCTTCCACTCTACGACGCCCTCTACGCTACCAGCATGCGCCATATATTGGTGCGGCACGAGCAGGGCGGCGCCCATGCGGCGGACGGCTACGCGCGCGCTACTGGCAAGGTGGGCGTGTGTATTGGCACCAGCGGACCGGGGGCCACTAATCTGGTCACGGGTATCGCCACCGCCTACATGGACTCAATCCCCATGGTCGCTATCACTGGCCAGGTAGTCACCAGTGGCATCGGCAAAGACAGTTTCCAGGAGGCTGATATCACCGGTATCACCATGCCCATCACCAAGCACAATTACTTGGTGAAGGACGTGGCTGACCTGCCGCGTATCGTCAAAGAAGCCTTTTATATCGCGCGCAGTGGCCGCCCCGGCCCGGTGCTGATTGACCTGCCCAAGGATATCACCACCAGCATGGTGGATGTAGACTGGGACAATATCCAGTTGCACTTGCGCGGCTACAAGCCCACCGTGAAGGGCAATACCAAGATGATTCGCCGTGCGCTGGAGGTCATCCACGAGGCACGCCAGCCGGTGCTGATGGTGGGCGGTGGTATTATCCGTGCCAATGCCGCCAGCGAGCTGACGCTGCTGGCGCATACGCTGGGCATCCCGGTGGCCAACACGCTGATGGGCAAGGGGGCCTTCCCCGATCTCGATCCGCTCTCGCTGGGCATCCCCGGTATGCACGGCACCGCCTATGCCAACCTGGCTATTGATCAGGCGGACTTGATTATCAACATCGGCGCGCGCTTCGATGACCGTATCACTGGCGATGTGAAACGTTTCGCTCCCAATGCGCGCATCATCCATGTGGATGTCGACCCGGCGGAGATCGGCAAAGTGATGCCAACCGAAGTACCGGTGGTGGGCGATGCCAAGGTGGTGCTGCAGGAGTTGCTGGCGGAGATCGAAGCACAGGGGAAGACGTTCCCCGACTTCAGCGCCTGGCGTGCGCAGTGCGATGCCTGGAAGGTGCAGTACCCGCTGAAGTGGGGCACACTGACGGATACTCCGTGTGGCGGAGCCTGTGACGACGAAGGCCGGCGCAAGTGCGGCTCAATAGGATGCCCGGGTGGGCACAATGGCATCAAGGCCCCGGCGGTGATCAGCGCGCTGGCGACGATCACCGAGAGCAATGCTATCCTCGTCACTGACGTGGGGCAACACCAGATGTGGGCGATGCAGTATTACCCAGTGAAACGGTCACACCAGTTCATTAGCAGCGCCGGACTGGGCACCATGGGCTACGGGCTGCCCGCCGCCATCGGCGCACAGTTCGGCAACCCGGACACCGAGGTCTGGTTGATCACCGGCGACGGCAGCATTCAGATGAACAGCCAGGAGCTGGCTACCGCGGTGATCCACAAGTTGCCCATCAAAATTGCGTTGATGGATAACGGCACACTGGGGATGGTACGCCAGTGGCAGCGCATGTTCTTCGGCGAGCGCTACTCGCAGGTGGGGCTGAATGTGGGGACACCGGACTTCGTGAAGTTGGCGGAAGCCTACGGCGCGGTGGGCATCCGCGTGACTGACCCATCCGAAGTGAATGCGGCCATAGAAATGGCGCGTACGATCACTGATCGCCCAGTACTCATCGACTTCATTACCGATATGGAGGAGAACGTCTTCCCGATGATCCCTGCTGGCATGAGCGTGGCAGAGATGATCACTGAATAACAGGGAGAGGAGGAAACCATGACGACAAATATCGCGGAAAATCCGCAACAGAAACATACTATCTCGGTACTGGTGGAGAACAAACCGGGCGTGCTGGCACGCACCGCCTCCCTCTTCTCCCGGCGTGGCTTCAATATCGACAGCCTCACGGTGAGTGCTACCGAAGACCCGCACACCTCACGCATGACCATCGTGGTGGTAGGGCCGGCGGATGTGCTGGAGCAGATCGGCAAGCAACTCTACAAGCTTATAGATGTCATCAAGGTGATGGATCACACCGACGACGAGTTGATCAGCCGCGAGCTGGCGCTCATCAAAGTCCACACAGTCGATAGCGAAAAACGCGCTGAACTGATGCAGATGGTGGACATCTTCCGCGCCAAAATCGTGGACATCGGTGATAAGACCATCATTATCGAAGCCACCGGCGTCGCCGACAAAATTGACGCGCTGGAACGCTTGCTGAAGAGCTACGGCATCAAAGAGATGGTGCGCAGCGGCCAGGTCTCGTTGGTTCGCGGGCTGAAGGCAACGTAGTTTGCGCAGGATGAGTGTTTTGCCCATGAGAACGGGATTGCAGATCAGCGTGTAACTGTTCAGTGTTATCAGCGTATTTGTGCTGATAACACTGAACAGTTATGTTTTTCTCTCTTCGTGTTTTTGTGCCTTCGTGGTTTTCCCATTCCCAACAACCTTTCAAATTCTGCTACAATACGGCGAAGAAAGCTTTTGGTATTATTAATAAGCGGAGAAATAGCATGGAATTAGCATTAGTGGGAGCTGGGCATATTCATATGCCGGGGTTTGTCAAAGAATTGAACGCTCGTAAAGAGCAGTTCAGTGTAAAATACGTGTGGGATCACGACTCCGCGCGGGCGGAGAAATACGCAGAGGAGTTGGGGGCTATTGCCATCAGTGATCTGGCGCTGGTGTGGAGTGATGCCAGTATTCCGGCGGTGATTATCTGCTCAGAGACCAACCGACAAGAAGTGTTAGTGCATTTAGCTGCGGCGGCCGGGAAGGCGATCTTCGCCGAGAAACCGTTAGGGATGGGGGCGGCAGACGGTTACTCAATGGCCACTGCGATCGAGAAGGCGGGGGTGATGTTCCACACCGGCTATTTTATGCGTGGCTTTGCTGAGTTGATTTTTCTGCGCGAGCAGATTACTGCCGGTAGCTTCGGTCAGATAACGCGCATCCGTGGTTCCAATTGCCATTATGGCTCACTGAAAGGCTGGTTCGATGATGAATGGCGTTGGATGGCCGACCCGAGGGTAGCCGGGGTGGGGGCATTTGGCGATCTGGGCACGCACTCGCTGGATATCATGATCTGGCTGCTGGGTCGCGTCTCCAGCGTCACCGCCACAGTTGGCGTCGCCACCGGTCATTATGGCGATTGTGACGAATTCGGCGAAGGGATGATGCGTTTTGAGAACGGAGCCGTAGGAACATTAGCCTCTAGTTGGGTCGATATCGAAAATCCGATAACTCTGCTCATCAGTGGTACCAAGGGTCATGCCTTTATCTGCCGGGGTGAATTATTCTTCAACAGTGAACTAGTGGAAGGCGCTGACGGCAAAACCCCGTGGAAGCAATTGCCGGAATACCAGTCCTCCGGGTTTAAACTCTATCTCGATAAACTCGCCGGACTCGATGTCCCCGGTGAATTAGTCACCGCACGGGAAGCCGCCTACCGCAGCGCAGTGATGGGCGCCATGTACGAGGGCGCGAAAAAGCAGACGTGGGTGGCACCGGTGGAGTAGCGGGTGATCGTGCATATTGAACTACTAAGATTGGTTATTAACAAATTATCGTAGGATGATATGCTAATGTGGGCTTCGCCCGAATTTCAATATCATACTCTAAATGAGGTAATTGCAAAACCTATTTTTAGTTTGTCCTAGGCACCGTTCAGGGGAAATGATGGCAAAGAAAGACCCAGCCCTGAAAGGGCGACATAACAAGCCGCCCTTTCAGGGCATGGCAGTTTTTGACACCCTTTACCCCGGGCGTTGCCATTCGGCAGGCTCATGACAGGCCCTAGGGAGCCCCTGAAAAACCCCTAATGAAAGATGAAATCTGAGAGGTTTTCCTGCA
>JBBRXO010000010.1:0-42935 GCA_038248345.1 Armatimonadota bacterium
ATTGACCCCAGCATCAAACTGGCCAAAGGGCGTTACTTCACTGCTGAAGAAGCCAAAGCCGGTTTGCCGGTCGCGGTGATAAACCCAAGTTCGGTACGCGAGTTGCTCGGGGGGACAAATGACCCGCTAGGCAAAGTGATCCGCATCTACTTCCCCGATGGCTCGCGAAGTGAGATCACAGTCATCGGGGTTATTGAGCCGTTACCCGTCTTATTCGGTGGAGATATGGCGATGGCCTATACCCCTACCCCATTTCTCTGGAGGATGCACCCGGATACGCGCCGCAATGAGTTCGACTATGTGATCATGCGCGTGCGCGAAGGTTTTGACGAGAAAGAAGTGGAACGGCAAGCCAAGAGTATCATGGTGAATCGCTACGGCACCGGCATCTTCATGGTGCAGTCTATCGCCTCCTTCCAGTCGATCCTCGGCAACATTACCTCCGCCCTGCAGATCGGCCTTGGACTTATCGCCGGACTTTCGCTGCTGGTGGGCGGTATCGGCATCATGAATATCATGCTGGTATCGGTGACGGAACGCACGCGGGAGATAGGGCTGCGCAAGGCGCTGGGGGCCACCTCCGACCAGATCCGCACCCAGTTCCTCATCGAGTCATCGCTGCTCACTATGATGGGCGGGGCTATCGGCATTGCCCTGAGTGCCATCACGCTGGCGCTCGTCGCCAAATTCGTTTCGTTCCTAAGCGTCTTCATCCTCAGTGGTGGCACCGTCGCCCTCGCCCTCTTCGTCAGCGTCGGCATCGGCCTCATCTTCGGCGTATGGCCCGCGTCGCGCGCCGCCAAACTCGACCCGATAGAGTCGCTGCGGTATGAATAGCAGGGATCGTGGCATGGGCGTCCCGCCCATGAGAACGGGCAGAATAAGGACGATATTATAGAACCAAAGGTAGCGCCATTCAGGGTGCTTGATCTTATAGCCATGTGCTTTAGCGCATGGCGCACTTGCTAAGCATGGAATATATATCCTCAGTGTGTTACAATACATACAAATATGTATCGGTAGATGTAATTGCAAAGCCAGATTCGCGCTGGGATTATAATCCCGGCTGCAGGGCACTAAAATGCCAGTCGTCCGCCTTCGCGGACTTTTCTGGCCCAAACAAGTCCGCGAAGGTGGACGACCGGCCGTAGGCCACGCAGCCGGGACTTTAGTCCCAGCAGCATAATGGGGTTTTGCAATTACCTCGGTGAGGAAGAAACATTATGGCCACAGCACCTAGCGCTAGCTTCAGAGTTACCATTCGGCTACGTTTGCCCAGCGTCCCGGGGATGCTCGCCAAAGTAACCTGCGCCATTGGTGAGGCCGGGGGTGACATTGGCGCTATTTTGTTGCAAAAAGAGATGCGCGACTTCACCGAACGCCGGATCTCGATTGATACCACCAGTCTCGAGCATGAACGTGCTGTGGTGGAGGCCGTACGCGCCGTGCAGGACATTGTGATCCTGGATATCACCGACGATACCTTCTCTATGCATAACGGAGGCAAGATCCACGTGGCGGGCAAAACCCCGCTGCTAACTAGCGCTGATCTATCCATGGCCTACACCCCCGGCGTGGCACGCGTCTGCATGGCCATCCATGATGACCCTTCACGCGCTCATGACCTCACCATTAAACATAATACCGTGGCCGTAGTGAGCGATGGCACCGCCGTACTGGGGCTGGGTGATATCGGCCCGGAAGCGGCCATGCCGGTGATGGAGGGTAAGGCCATGCTCTTCAAAGAGTTCGGCGGTGTAGATGCCTTCCCCATTTGCCTGGACACTAAGGATACCGAGGAGATAATCTCCATCGTCACGGCGCTGGCACCCACCTTCGGCGGCATCAACCTGGAAGATATCAGCGCCCCGCGCTGCTTTGAGATCGAAGATCGCTTGAAGGCGACATTGAAGATCCCCGTCTTTCACGATGACCAGCACGGTACCGCCGTAGTGCTGCTGGCCGCGCTTATCAACGCACTGAAGATAGTGGAGAAAGATATCGCTGACCTGAAGGTAGTGGTCAGCGGCGTAGGGGCCGCCGGGGTGGCTTGCTCGAAGATCCTCATGAACGCTGGCGTGACGAATATCATCGGCTGCGACCGCAGTGGCGCTATCTACCTGGGGCGCACCGAAAATATGAACAGCATGAAGCAATGGTACGCCGAGAACACCAATCCGCAAGGGATTCAGGGTTCGATGGATGATGTTATCGCCGGGGCTGACCTCTTCGTCGGCGTCAGCGGGCCGGGCACGCTCTCGGTGGAGAACGTTAAACGCATGGCCCCGCGCGCCATCGTCTTCGCTATGGCTAACCCGGTGCCGGAGATCATGCCCGAGGAAGCGGCACCCTACGTGGCTGTGATGGCCACGGGGCGCAGCGACTACCCCAACCAGATCAACAACGTCCTCGCCTTCCCTGGCATCTTCCGCGGTGCCCTCGATTGCCGTGCTACGGCGATCACCGAGACGATGAAGCTGGCCGCCGCCAACGCCATCGCCGCCGTGGTGAAGCCGTGGGAGCTGAAGCCGGAGTACATCATCCCCAGCCCCTTCAACCCGGAAGTGGCACCTGCCGTAGCGCTGGCCGTGCAGGAAGCCGCCCGCGAAGCTGGCGTAGCCCACCCCACCGGCGGCGAAATGCCGACATTTGCGGAGTTGGAACGGTAAATAGTATCTCCGTTATTTCCGCATAAATATGGTAAAATACTGGTATGAGCAAGGCTGAGATAATCGACATGATGGTGCAGGAGATCGTAACGCGCTTTCACCCGGAGCGGATAATCCTCTTTGGCTCGCAAGCGCGTGAAGACGCCCGAACTGACAGCGACGTAGATCTGCTGGTTGTAATGCCTGACGATACGAACAGACGGAAGACAGCAATTGATATAATGGTTGCCTTAGCTAAGATGCCCATGCCACAGGATATTATTGTGACAACACCGCATGAAATTGCCACTCGTGGTCAGCTTATTGCAACTGTCCTTCACACAGCGCTTGAAGAAGGTAGGGAACTCTATGCAAGATGATGCTAAAAGATATGAGACCATGCGATGGATCACATATGCGCTTGATGACAATTAAGCTGCCAAATTGGGAAGGGAAAGCAATGTTTTGTTGCCACGGCATGTTTGCTCATAAGTTCAACAAGCAGCTGAAAAAGCCCTGAAAAGCGCATTTGTTTGGCTAAGTATGCCATTAATAAGAACACGTAATCTTCTATTTCTGATCCGAGAACTTCCAACTGAATGGCGAGTACATCTAAAACCAGAACAATATTTGGCATTATTAACCAGTTGGGCTGTTGAAGCTCGTTATCCCGGTGAAGAGCAAGAGCCCAGTGATGAAGACGCCAAAGCAGCAGTGTATATTGCGCAGGACGTCTGCACAGCGATGGAAGCAGATATTGCAACAGCAGGTTTCATTCACCCAAACTAGTCCTTAGGTACGCTTGTGTCTCATTCATGAGAACGAGCTGGTACAGTTAGTTATTATCGGATCAAAGTTTAGCGCCCTTCAGGGTGCTAGATCTTATAGCCTCGTCCTTTAGTGCGTGGCTCATGGGCGTCCCGCCCATGCTACGATACCTATTGGTAGTCGGCTACTCCACAATAAACATAGCATCACCAAACGACAAAAACCGGTACTTTAGCTCCACCGCCTCGCGGTAGGCGCGGAAGATCTGCTCGCGACCGGCGAGTGCCGAGATTAGCAGCAGTAGCGTGCTTTTGGGCATGTGGAAGTTGGTGAGCAGCGCATCCACCAGTTTGAATTTATATCCGGGGGTGATGTACAGTTTGGTGGGGCCGGCCTTCGCATGCAGGATGCTGTGGACGTCGGCGGCGGACTCCAGCGTGCGGGCGCTGGTGGTGCCCACCGCGATGATTCGCCCGCCGCGCGCTTTGGTGGCGTTGATTAGCTCCGCTGCTTCCGGCGACACCTGGTAAAACTCCTCGTGAATATCGTGATCCTCCACGTGCTCCGTCTGCACCGGGCGGAATGTCCCTAGCCCCACGTGCAGCGTGACGAAGGTGTGCGCCACCCCGCGCGCCGCCAGCGCGGCGAAGATCGCCTCGGTGAAGTGCAGCCCGGCGGTGGGGGCGGCGCTGCTGCCGTCCCAGCGGGCATATATCGTGTTGTAGACATCACGCTCTGCGGGGGGCGGGCCATCGGTGATGTAGGGCGGCAAGGGCAGCTCGCCCAGCGTCTCCAGCAGTTGGTGCGCGGTGCGCCCGGCAGCGGCGGGGCCGGGGATAAGCTTCACAATGCGCCCACCCTCATCTGTCAGTTGCAATATCTCCGCACGCAGCTCATCCGCGCCAAAGCTCACCACCGCCCCCGGCTGCAGCCGCCGCCCCGGGCGCACCAGCGCCTCCCAGATATCATTGCCGGTGGTCTTCAGCAGCAGCAGCTCCACCCGCCCGCCCGTGCCCACCTTGGCGCCAAAAAGCCGCGCCGGGATCACCCGCGTGTCATTCAACACCAGCAGGTCGCCCGCCCGCAAATAGCCGGAAAAGTCGCGGAAAGCTCTATGCTCAATGGCCCCATCACCCCGGTGCAACACCAGCAACCGCGAAGCATCCCGCGGCGTCACCGGATGCTGCGCAATCAGCTCCTCGGGCAAGTGGTAATCAAATTCGGAGATACGCAATGTTTTTCCTTCATCAAAACACTGGGAGCGCACGCATCCTGCGTGCTCCTTGTGATACGCGCCACGGCGGGCGCGGGCTACAGGGTGACCCCGTTCTAATGGGCGGGGACGCCCATGCTACGATTTCACCTCGCCCGCTCCGGCGGAGGCCTGGCAGATGTAGATGTCGGGCTTGATGTTGGTGGCCTGCTGGTAGGCTGTGGCCAGGGCGGTTACTACCTCGGCGGCGTACTCTGCTGCTACCAGGTTCACCGTGCTGCCGCCGAAGCCGCCGCCGGTCATGCGGGCGCCGTAGACGCCGGGGAGGTTGCGGGCGATGTCTACCATGGTGTCCAGCTCGGTGCAGCTGACTTCGTAGTCGTCGCGCAGGCTGTCGTGCGACTCATTCAGCAGCGTGCCCAGGCCCTGCAGATCGCCCGCGTCCATCGCTTTGATAGCCGCCAGCACGCGCTCGTTCTCGCCCACTACGTGTTGGGCGCGCTGGTATTCCAGCGGCGTCAGCAACGCTTTCTTCTCAAGCAACATTGCAGAAGTCACATCACGCAGTGCCTTCACGCCCAGCTTTTTTGATGCCGTCTCACAGGTTTTGCGGCGTTCGTTATAGGGGCTGCCCACCAGTTCGTGGCGGATGCAGGTGTTGGCGATGACGATTTTGGTACCGGCGGGCACCGGGTAGCTCTTATACTCCAGGGTGCGACAGTCGATGAAGAGCGCGGAATCCGGCTCCCCCATGGCGGAGATGAACTGATCCATGATACCGCATTTGTTGCCGACGAAGTCGTTCTCGGCACGCTGGCAGAGCAGCGCCAGCTCCGGCGAGGCGAGGTCGTACTCGGATAGCTCCAGGAAGGAAATAGCGGTGGCGACCTCCAGCGCGGCGGAGGAGCTGAGGCCCGCGCCCAGCGGGATATCGCCGGCGAAGACGACCTCGAGGCCGCGCAGGTGGTACCCGGCATCCTCCAGCACGTAACAGACACCGCGTAGATAGTTGCTCCAGGTGTTCTCGCTATCGATGCCAATCTCGTCCAGCGAGAAGGTGGAGGTGGCATCATTGTAATCCAGCGAGTGCAGGATCACCTGCCGACTCCCGGTGGGGCGCACGGCCATCAGTATCTCGCGGTCGATGGCAGCGGGGAGCACGAAACCGTCATTGTAGTCAGTGTGCTCGCCAATGATATTCACCCGCCCCGGGGCGCGAAAGACTCTGAACTTTTCGCCTAATATCGGCGTTACGCGTCGGCGGAATTCCGCAGTGTCCATGGATTAAACTCCCATTCAATTTTGATCAGCAGTCCCTTATCGGTTTTCCTGCTGACTTTTACGCGGTCGGCCAGGCGATATCCTGCCAACCAGACGATTCCCTCTTCGTCGCATACCACCGGCACGCGCGCCCGCAACCGGCGCGGCACCTGCATATCGACGAATATATCTTGCAACTTGCGCGTGCCCGGCGCACCCAACGGCTGGTAGCGGTCCCCCGCGCACCAACTGCGCATCGTCAATCCCCCGACAATATTGTCCGCATCCAGCAACACCGCGTCACCTGTAGGATAACTTGACCATTGCGCGAGCAGTTCTGTATTCAGTATAACACCAATTGACGGCAATTCTACCACACCTGGCACTGGTAATGCACTGTTATATGCCTCCACTACTATCTCTTGCTGCAGAAATACCAGCCGGTCATATTCATAGCGGACAATTGCCCCCGGCAAGTGCGTCTCTTCGCCGGTCTTCAACGCGGCTATGGCCAGCAGGTGGGCGTAGCCGATATCGCTGGCATCACCGCGCACGGCAGCCAACGCCAGCAACCAGACGCGGCGAATTATCGCCTCCGGTAGCTCCTGCAACGGATGCGGCAGGCTGATACCGCCGGGCGTCGGTTGCGCATTTTTCAGATAACTCTTATCTGCCCATTGTTCCAAAGCCACATTATCCCCACGCGCGATCTCCGCCAGGTGCGCCAGCCGCTCGCGCAGCCGCGGGGCGTATTCTACCTCTAGCAAGGGCAACAGCTGGTGACGCAGGCGGTTGCGCAGGTGCTCGGGGGAGGCATTGGAGGCGTCGAGGCGGTAGGGCAGCTCATGCTCATGCGCGTAGTCCAATATTTCGGCACGCCACACCTGCAGCAGTGGGCGGATAAATTCCTCATTGCACGGTGGGATACCGCCCAGACCGCGCACGCCAGTGCCGCGCAGCAGCCGCATCAGCACCGTCTCCGCCTGGTCATCTGCGTGGTGGCCGGTGGCGATATACGTGGCCCCAGCCTCCGCCGCCATCGCGCGCAACGCCTCGCGGCGCAATTCTCGTGCGGCTGTCTCCAGCGATTCGCCCTGTGACTCCATGCGCCCACGCACATCCACATACCGCTGGGAATAGGATATCCCGTACTCCTGCGCCCGCAGCCGCACAAACTCCGCCTCTAAGTCAGACTCCACGCGCAGCCCGTGATGCACATGCCCTACCACGACAGCAATGCCGAGACGATGCAGCACATCCAGCAGCGCCATCGAATCCGGCCCACCAGAGACAGCGACCAGCACATGCTTATCAGCTATTTCCAAAGCTGCAAGGAAATACCGCACCCGCGCTAAAATTGGTTCCTCATCGGAAAACATGGAGCTATTATATACTGTTTTCATCGTGTGGTCATGTAGAACCCATGCTAATGAGTATCTTCCTGTGTGTTTCAAAATAAATGAAAAATGGAAGGTGATCATTCTTCGGACAACGAGGAAAGGGGGTGAATGTTGGACAAAAACAAATTGGCAGTTGACAATGTGTGGATATGATGTTAAAATTCCCCGTTGTGTGGTCAAGGCACCATTTCGGTGTCCGCTGGCCGGTTTTTTTTGCGCTTGTCGAGAGCGCCGGTAATAATATTCAGTTGGAAGGGGAAGCATACGTGCCCACCATCAGCCAGTTAGTAAGAAAAGGGCGCAGCCGCCGGCAGGTGAAAATCACTCCTACCGTTCGCTGGGCATTGGGTTGGAACTTCAACTCGAACAAGCGTAAGTTTGTGGCTATCGAGGGTCCGCTGAAACGCGGCGTCTGCACTCGCGTGTGGACGGTAACTCCAAAAAAGCCGAACTCTGCGTTGCGTAAAGTCGCTCGTGTGCGGTTAACCAACCGCATTGAAGTGACAGCGTACATTCCGGGTGAAGGTCATAACTTGCAGGAACACTCCGTGGTGATTATTCGCGGTGGGCGTGTGAAGGATCTTCCGGGTATCCGTTATCACATTGTCCGCGGCGTCTTGGATACCGCCGGTGTCGCCAATCGCCGCCAGGGACGTTCCAAATATGGAGCCAAGCGTCCGAAAGCAGTTGTTGCGAAGAAGAAATAGTCCGGGCATTTCGCCCGTGAGTCTGCCGTCCAGCAGGACGGTAAGAGGATAAGGTAGCTGAACTATGTCGAGAAAAGGACCAGCACCCCGTCGCATCATACAGCCTGACGCGGTGTATAACAGCGAGCTGATCAGCCGCTTCATAAACAAGTTGATGCTTTGCGGTAAGAAAAGTACTGCCGAGACCATCTTCTACGGTGCATTGGCGCTGGTGAACAAACGCACCAGCAAAGACCCGTTAGAAGTATTCGAGCAGGCAATGCGCAATGTCATGCCCGTGGTTGAGGTTCGTCCTCGCCGCGTGGGTGGCGCCACCTATCAGGTACCGACAGATGTGCGTCCGGCCCGTAAGCTGGACTTGGGTATCCGTTGGATGATTACCAATGCACGCAAGCGTGGTGGCAAGTCCATGGGTGAGAAGCTGGCCGCAGAATTCATGGATGCATCTAATAATACCGGCGCATCGGTGAAGAAGCGCGAAGATACGCACCGTATGGCAGAGGCGAACAAGGCCTTTGCTCACTATCGCTTCTAGTTTTGAATAACAAAAGACAAACGGGTCCCATCCCGTAATTATTAACGGGATGGGATTTTTGTGTCACACTACCGATACAGCCCCAGTAGACGGCTGAAGGTCTACTCAAGGAAAATATATGGCACGTGAATTTCCGCTTGAGCGAATGAGAAATATCGGAATTGCCGCGCACATTGATGCGGGCAAAACCACAATGACTGAGCGAATGTTGTTCTACACCGGTCGGTTGCACCGCATGGGGGAAGTTCATGACGGCGCCGCTACCATGGACTGGATGCCGCAGGAGCAGGAGCGTGGTATTACCATCACCTCCGCTGCTACCAGTTGCCAGTGGAATGACCATCTCATTAACATAATCGACACCCCAGGCCACGTTGACTTCACCATGGAAGTTGAGCGATCAATGCGGGTACTCGATGGCGTCATCGGTCTATTCTGTGCCGTAGGCGGCGTACAGCCGCAGTCCGAAACGGTATGGCGTCAGGCTAATCGTTATAAAGTTCCTCGTCTGGCCTTCGTAAATAAAATGGATCGTACCGGCGCCGATTTCTATCGCGTGCTGGAATCCATGAAAGAGCGCCTGGGCGTGCGTCCGGTGCCGTTACAGCTCCCCATTGGAGCGGAGACCGAGTTCAAGGGCATCGTTGACCTGGTGAAGATGAACGCCGTAATATACCCCGATGACCTCGGGCAGTCTGGCGTCGTTACTGATATTCCGGAAGATATGCGCGAATTGGCTGACAAGTACCGCGAAATTCTCATTGAAGCCGCTGCTGATGGTAACGATGAATTGACCATGAAGTACCTGGAAAATGGCACGCTGAATAATGAGGAGATCGTCCTCGGCATCCGCGCCTGCACCGTCACTTTCAGTATGGTTCCCGTTCTCTGCGGCTCCGCCTTCAAAAATAAGGGCGTACAGCCATTGATGGATGCCGTTGTAGACTATCTTCCGTCACCGCTGGACAAAGGTTCAGTTACGGGTATCAACCCGGATACCGAAGAGGAAGAGATTCGTGAGCCATCTGATGACGCGCCTTTCTCCGCCCTCGCTTTCAAAATTATGTCCGACCCCTATGTGGGGCGTTTGACCTATATTCGCGTTTACTCCGGCACCTGCCCGAAGGGCACGGCGGTGATGAACTCGTCCAAGGACAAACGCGAACGCTTCGGTCGTATCCTGCGTATGCATGCCAATCATCGTGAAGATATTGACGAGATCCGCACCGGCGACATCGTCGCAGTGGTAGGATTAACCAATACCACCACCGGTGACACACTGACGGTGATGAAATCGCCATTATTGCTGGAGTCGATGCACTTCCCTGATCCTGTTATCAGTGTGGCTATCGAACCAAAGACCAAGGCTGATGAAGAGAAGCTGCAGGAAGGGCTGATCCGCCTGGCAGCGGAAGACCCAACCTTTAAACAGTTCACCGACCCGGAGACCGGCCAGACCATCGTTGCCGGTATGGGCGAATTGCACTTGGATATTATCGTAGACCGCTTACGTCGTGAGTTCCGTGTGGAGGCCAACACTGGCAAGCCGCAGGTAGCCTATCGTGAAGCCATCACCATCCCGGCCAAAGCCGAAGGCCGTTATGTACGGCAGACGGGTGGACGTGGTAAATACGGTCACGTCTGGGTCGCGCTGGAACCGCAGGAAGCGGGCACCGGCTTCACCTTCGTCGATGCGATTGTCGGCGGTGTGGTACCGCGTGAATATATCAGTGCGGTAGAAGCCGGTATTAAGGAAGCGCAAGATAACGGTATCCTGGGTGGCTATCCGGTGATCGACGTCAAAGCAACCTTGTATGACGGCAGCTACCATGATGTAGACTCCGACGAAATGTCCTTTAAGTTCGCCGGTTCCATCGCGTTCAAGGAAGCCATGCGCAAAGCCAAGCCGGTACTGATGGAGCCAGTCATGAAGGTCGACGTAGTTACCCCGGATGGTAACCTCGGCGACATCATGGGTGACATCAATTCCCGTCGTGCCCACGTGTTGGGGATGGATCAGATATCTGCCGGATTGCAGGAGATACATGCCAACGTGCCGCTGGCCGAGATGTTCGGCTATGCCACCACCATTCGCTCATTAAGCCAGGGACGCGCTACCTACTCAATGGAGCCATCGCATTATGCGCAGGTGCCTAGATCGGTGGCTGAGGAAGTGCTGGGCGTACGTAAATAGTAACGGATACAGCCCGTCAGGCGATTGAGATTCAGTGGTATTGACGAGCGTTTCCTAAATCTGTATAATAAACACTTGTTGCGCCCCCGGCATATCGGGCGCAGGTACTTTGAAAAACTTGCCGGTCGGTTCAGCGAGGACCGAACTGGTGCTGGAGGCATACCGTCCTATGCGCAAAGAAACACGCAAGGTGCCTGGAGACAAAATTCGTATTCGTTTGAAATCATTCGATCATCGAATTTTAGACCAGTCAGCCCTGAAGATCGTCGATACCGCCCGGAGTACTGGAGCACGCATTGCAGGCCCAGTGCCCTTACCGACCGAGATCAACAAGTTCTGTGTGAACCGCTCCCCACACGTTGACAAAGAGTCAATGGAGCAGTTTGAAATGCGCACGCACAAGCGGCTCATTGATATACTGGAGCCGAACCAACGTACGATTGACGCGCTGATGCGCATTGATCTACCAGGCGGTGTGCATATTGAAATTAAAATCTAGTTTTCGCTAGTTTGATTTCAGAGATTTGATTGCCTGACACACAACCTTATGTGTGTCTCGACAATAACCCCGCTCCCGGGGTGCCCTATGAGCCAGCTCACGGCTCCGCTGGGGTGAGAAAGGAAGATTGAACCATGGCTATTCGTAAGATGATCATGGGACGGAAAGTGGGCATGACCCAACTCTTCGCGGAAGATGGCCGAGCAGTGCCAGTTACCGTGTTAGAAGTTGGCCCCTGCTATGTCGTCCAACGACGTAATAAAGACCGCGACGGCTACGAAGCTGTCCAGGTCGGTTATATGGAATTTTCGGCCGGTGACGTGAAGCGCGCTGAGACTATGAAGCGCCTGCACGAGACCCGCCGTACCACAAATGACCGCGCTAAAGTCACACAGGAGCCCCGCGGCCCACATCGTTTGACCCTTGCCCAGTTCGGGCACTTCGTCAAGCATAATGTGCCGGCTCTTCGTTTCCTCAAGGAATTCACCGTTGCCAATATCGACGACTTCCCCGAAGGCAAAGAAATCACCGCTGACCTCTTCAGCGTCGGTGATAAAGTCAACGTCATCGGCACCTCCAAGGGACGCGGCTTTACGGGCGTCGTTAAGCGGTACGGTTTCAAGGGCGGCAACGCCACCCACGGTTCCATGTTCCACCGTAAACCGGCCTCTGGCGGTGGTACTGATGCTGCACGAGTCTTCAAAGGCTCACGCCGTCCGGGACATTACGGTAATGAACAGGTAACTGTTAAGGGATTGACAGTAATGCGCGCTGATGCGAGCAAAAATCTACTGGTGGTGACGGGCGCTGTGCCCGGTCCTTCAGGCGGAATGGTTGTGGTCACTATGACAGAGCGGGCAACCGCCGAGCATGGCCGCGGTCGCCTGGTGACCTTCACTGCATTGGAGAAAAACTAATGGCCACCTTGACAATGTATAACTCCGCTGGCGAAGTGTCCGGCGAAATGGAACTGTTGGCAGAGATCTTTGAAGTCCCGAGCAATATGTCGCTGATGAAGCAGTCTATTGTAACAACGCTGGCAAACTGGCGTCAGGGTGGGGCAGATACCAAGACTCGTGCCGAAGTGTCACATACTACCCGCAAGCTATTCCGCCAGAAGGGCACCGGTCGTGCGCGCCAGGGTATGAAGTCTGCTCCCCACTGGAAAGGCGGCGGCGTCGCTCACGGGCCGCACCCACATGACTTCTCCCTTTCATTGCCGAAGAAAATGCGCCGCAAAGCGCTGCTCTGCACGCTGTCTGCCAAGCTGGCAGCAGGGGAAGTATTCGGCGTGGAATCATATGGCTTCACTTATTTCCGCACCAGAGAAGCAGCCAACTTACTGAAAAAGCTAAAATTGACCGAGAAGAAAGTGCTGGTGGTATTCACCTCGCTGGAAGATCATTCAATTCGCGCTTTCCGTAACCTGCCTAAAGTGGTGATGACCACGGTAGACATGGTTGGCACCTATGACCTGCTCACTGCTGATGTCGTTCTCTTCACTCGTGAAGGGTTACAGACCATTCAGGATAATAAGTTGAAGCCATTAGGTAACGCGAACTGGGTTGCCAGACAACAAATGGGAGGTGTTGCGTGATTAAGCCGCTTCATCATATCATTGTGCGCCCAATGCTCACCGAAAAGAGTGTTCGCAGCAATGAGCTGAAAAAATATACCTTTGTAGTCGCATTGAGCGCTACCAAACCGGAGATCGCAACAGCGATTGAAATGATCTATGCCAAAGAGAAGATCAAGGTAGAAGTAGTACATACAATGCACATGCGTGGCAAAAAGCGCCGCAACCTGGGGAAGAGTGGTCGCCGCGGCGGCACCGGAATGTCCCCGGCTTGGAAGAAAGCTATTGTTACGTTGACGGCGGATTCGCCGACAATCCCGATGCTCGAAGGTGCCTAAATCGCACTGCGGGAATAATATGGTCCCCCATGGCCGCTAAGCGTGGGAGTGGAGCAGGAAATGCCTTTAAAAAAATATAAACCGACATCGCCGGGGCGGCGATTCATGACGACGGCGGACTTCTCGGAGCTCACTAAAAAAGAGCCGGAGAAAGCCCTCGTTCGTGAACTGAAACGCTCTGGTGGACGTGACACACAAGGTCACATCTCTTCCCGTTATATCGGCGGTGGCGCCAAACGTGCATATCGTATCATAGACTTCAAACGTCTGAAAGATGATATGCCCGCGACGGTAATTGCCCTCGAATACGACCCGAATCGTTCGGCACGCATCGCCCTGTTGGAATATACCGACGGCGAACGCCGCTACATCCTGGCTCCGTTAGGCGTCACGGTGGGCTCAGTGCTTGAAAGCGGTCCTAACTCGGACATCAAAGCCGGTAACGCGTTACCGTTGGCGAATATCCCGGTGGGTACTACCATCCATGCGATCGAGTTGAGCCTGGGCAAAGGGGCACAGATGTGCCGCTCTGCCGGTACCAGTGCACAGCTGATGGCAAAAGAAGGCAAGTACGCGACGGTTAACCTTCCTTCTGGTGAGATGAGATATGTGTTCATCAGTTGCCGGGCCACCATCGGCCAGGTAGGCAACGTCGAGCATGAGAACATCACCATCGGTAAGGCCGGGCGCACCCGCCATATGGGCAAGCGCGGTAAAGTTCGTGGTTTGACGATGAACCCTTGCGATCACCCGCATGGTGGTGGTGAAGGTAGCAGTCCGGTCGGACGCAAAAAGGGTCCGAGCACTCCGTGGGGTAAGCCGGCATTGGGTAAGAAGACGCGCGTAAACAAGCGCACCGATCGCTTCATTGTGAAGAAACGCGGAGCGAAATAACGCTGACGAACCACACACAAATGGTGTGGGAGGGTGATAATGGGCAGATCAGTCAAAAAAGGGCCGTTCGCGGACGAGCACTTGTTGAAAAAAGTTGAAGACTTGAATCGGAAGAGCGAAAAGCGTATCATCAAAACTTGGTCGCGCCGCTCCACGATATTTCCTGATTTTATCGGGCATACCATCGCCGTTCACGATGGCCGCAAGCATGTTCCTGTGTTCGTCACGGAGAATATGGTGGGCCATAAGTTGGGCGAGTTCGCACCGACCCGGCATTTCCGTGGTCATGCGGGTAGCGATAAGAGTTCTAAACTACGCTAAATGCATCGGGCACGGCGCGGTAAATAAAATCGTGCAACGTGCCTGGAAGGCACCGGCGTTATGCCGGGGGAGATAGGCAAAGCCATGGGCAAGAATTCACAAGAACGAGGATCACGGAAGCGCACACGCATTGAGCAGCACAAGGCCGAAGGCCTGGCGGTAGCTCATGCGAATGGCATCCGGATGGCACCTCTTAAAGTCCGCCGAGTGATCGACCTGATCCGCGGCAAGGATTATATTGAGGCGATTTCAATCCTGAACTTTACACCGAATATCGCCGCGGAGCCGATCCGCAAGGTGGTGCAGTCTGCTGCGGCAAACGCCGAAACAAATTTGCACCTCGATCCAGAGCGGCTCTATATAAAGACCTGCTTTGTGGATCCCGGTTCCACTACTAAGCGCGTACACCCGACTACGATGGGACGCACACGCCTGGTACTGAAGCGGTCCAGCCATATTACGGTTCATCTGGCAGAACGAGAACGCGTTCGCACTACCCGCGGAGGGAGCAACTAATGGGTCAGAAGGTACATCCATACGGTTTTCGACTTGGCATTATTCGTGACTGGCAGAGTCGCTGGTTTGCAGAAAAGGATTATAAGGAATTCGTAATCGAAGACCATAAAATCCGCACTTTCCTGCGCACCAAACTTGCTGGTATAGTCTCCTCCGGGGCACAGCGCCGTCCTGCACAGGGTGGGCGCAACAGCCGTGGTGGCAACGTCGATGCCGGAGTCTCGAACATCGAGATCGAACGCATGGCTAACATGATCAAGGTGACGATGCACACCGCACGTCCTGGTTTGATTATCGGCCGTGGCGGACGCGGTATCGACGATCTGCGCGCCGATCTGGAGAAACTAGTACCGCGCAAAGTGCAGTTGAATGTGCTGGAGATCAAGCAGCCGGAGCTGGATGCTTATCTGGTAGCGGAATCAATCGCCAGTCAGATCACCCGACGTGTATCGTTCAAGCGAGCCATTCGTATGGCAATCGCCCGAACCATGCAACGCGGCGGCAAAGGGATTAAAGTTATTGTGGGCGGACGCCTGGGCGGCGCGGAAATTGCGCGCTCCTATGGTGACAAAGACGGGAAGATCCCACTTCATACCATTCGTGCCGACATCGACTACGGTAACACACACGCCGCAACTACCTATGGTAACATCGGGGTTAAGGTGTGGATATATCGTGGCGAGATTCTGCCGAAGGCTTCAATTGCCCCACGTCCGGCGGCACATCCAGCGGTAGCGGCAGTTGTTGCAGTGGATGAGAAGAAATCCAAGGGCTGGCGTCGCGTAACTCGCGATACGGCTGAAGAGCCGGTAGCCGAGCCGATTGTTGAAGTTATTGATGTAGTTTCGGCGGTCGAGGAAACACAACCCGAGCAGCTCTAAGAGCGGCACGGAGTTGAGGAGGAACGTAAGATGTTAATGCCTGCGAAAGTAAAATTCAGGAAGCTGCATCGTGGAAATAAAAACGGTAAGGCTACCCGTGGTAATACCGTAGCGATGGGCGATTTTGGATTGATGGCTATAGAAAATTGCTGGATGACCAACCGCCAGATAGAAGCAGCTCGTATCGCGATGACACGCTATATTAAACGCCAGGGTAAAGTTTGGATCCGAATTTTCCCGGACAAGAGTGTAACGGCGAAGCCCGCCGAAACCCGTATGGGTTCCGGTAAAGGCGCTCCCGAGCATTGGGTATCGGTTATCAAGCCAGGTCGCGTACTGTTTGAGATGGCGGGAGTCACCGAAGAGCAGGCCCGCGAAGCCATGCGGCTGGCCGCGCACAAATTACCCATTAAGACAAAATTCGTCACTCGTGAGCAGACGAATGGGGAGGAAAACCAGTGAAACTGGATGAACGACAACGGTTACATGCACTAAGCATCGCTGAATTGACTAAGGAGTTAGTGGACGCGGAAGCGCAACTGCTGACCTACCGCTTTGATGCTGGGCTAAATCGCCTTTCCAATCCGGCGGGGATGCACAACACCCGCAAACTCATCGCGGTGCTGAAGACTATCATACGGGAGAAGGAACTGCTGGCAGACAGCGGCTTCACCACGATGACCGAGTATAAGACTTATAAGATGGCCGAACGAGCCTCCTATAAGGCATCGAAGAGCTAAATGCCAACTGCGAGAGCAGGGAGATTGACCATGGTAGAGATTGAAGAAGCCCGTAATCGTCGCAAAGTGCGCGAAGGGGTTGTTACTAGCGATAAAATGAATAAGACCGTGGTAGTGAAGGTTTCTGACCTGGTGCAGCATCCGCTGTACAAGCGTGTCATGAAGCGCTCGACTACCTTTAAAGCTCATGATGAGGAAAATCAATGCGGCATTGGGGATAAGGTACAGATAATGGAGACCCGTCCCCTGAGTAAAGACAAATGCTGGCGCGTGACGACTATCATTGAAAAAGCTAAATAACACTCGGGAAAATTGAATACGCAAAGTCGTCGTCGGTATTGTTGGTAATTCATTAATGGAGTGATCTATGAAAAATTATCCGACCGGACAGATCCGTAACATCGTCATCCTTGGGCATGGCAGTGCGGGGAAAACTTCTCTCGCCGAAGCCATGATGTTTCAGACAGGTGCTATCCAGAAGATGGGTAACATTGACCAGGGAACAACTGTGGCTGACGTCGATATCGACGAAATTCAGCGGAAGCATACTATATCAACCGCATTGTTGCCGATACAGTATGAAGACGTGAAGATAAACGTTCTCGACGCACCAGGATATGCTGACTTTATCGGAGAAGTGACCAGTGCAATCTACGTGGCCGATGCCGCCGTAATGGTGGTTGACGGCACCGCCGGCGTGCAAGTGCAGACGGATCGTTACTGGCGGATGGCGCGTGAGCAGCAGATGCCCGGTCTATTCTTTGTAACGAAGATGGACAAAGAAGGGGCGGACTTTGACAAAGTGCTGGTAGCACTGAAGAAGCGATTTGGCTCCGGAGTGGTGCCGATTCAATACCCTATTGGGAAGGAATCGGGTTTCCATGGAGTTATCGACTTAGTGCATATGAAAGCGCTGGTCGGAGATGAATCAACGGCGCGTCCGAAGATATCCGAGATACCGGCCGAGTATGCTGAAGTCGCAGAACGCATGCGGGAGCAAGTGATCGAAGCAGCGGCGGAGGCCAGTGATGACCTGACGCTCAAGTTCCTTGAAGAGGGAACACTGAGCGACGAGGAGATCATCAACGGTCTTCAGATAGTCATCCGTGAAGGAAAAACCTTCCCGGTGCTGATGGGTACAGGTACGAAAAATCTGGGCACCATACCGCTGTTGAAGACGATAATTGAATGTCTGCCATCGCCCAATGAGCGGCCCGCCGTTATAGCCCGGCAGAATGATGACGAGATTGAGCTGACGGCGCAAGATAATGGACCACTGGCGGCCTATGTCTTTAAGACTTCAATCGACCAGTTCGCTGGTAAAGTGAATTTTTTACGAATATTCTCCGGTTCGCTACACGGTGGCATGGAGTTATTTAATACGACGAAGGAATGCAAAGAGCGCATCGGTAACCTGTTCGAGCTGGTGAATAAACAGCAGGATGTGGTGGAGCGAGCGAGTGCTGGCGATATCGTCGAAGTAGCCAAGTTGCATGATACGGGAACTACGCATACGCTGTCGACAAACGGCGCGCGAATTCTCATTACTCCGGTGAAATATCCGGAACCGATGTTGAATTTCTCGTTATCGCCCGTCACCAAGGGTGATGAAGATAAAATGGCGCAGGGATTGCACCGCTTTATGGAAGAAGATTTGACGTTGCGCTTTGAGCAGGATGCCGAAACGCACCAGTCGATCATCGCTGGCATGGGCGAATTGCAGATTGAGGTAACACGCGAGCGCTTGAAACGGAAGTTTAATGTCGCCACCGTGTTGCATAATCCGCAAGTAGCGTACCGTGAGACTATCCGCGTAAAGGCGGAGGGACATGGGCGGCACAAGAAACAGTCCGGCGGAGCTGGACAGTTCGGCGAAGTAATGATTCGCCTAGAGCCGATGCCACGGGGTACCGGGTATGTTTTCGAGGATGCAGTGGTAGGCGCTTCGGTGCCGAATAACTTTATCCCGAAAGTGGACATGGGTGTGCGGGAAGCGATGAAGCACGGCCCCATCGCCGGTTTTCCGGTGATTGATTTTAAGTGTGTCCTATATGATGGGAAGAGCCATCCGGTGGACTCGAAGGAAATCGCCTTCATCACCGCTGGCAGGCTCGGTTTCCACGATGCCATGGAAAAGGCGCAGCCGGTGCTGTTGGAGCCGTATGTGAATGCGGAGATCACCATACCGGATGAGTTAATTGGAGACGTATTCTCCGGCGTAAGCGGCAAACGGGGCCGCGTACAGGGAAGTGATTCGCTGGGGAGCGGGATGGCCGTTGTGCGGGTACAAGTGCCGCAGGCGGAGATGTTCCAGTATAGTAATGAATTACGGGCGCTATCCCAGGGGCGTGGGAGCTTCACCATGAGCTTCTCGCATTACGAAGATGCCCCGATGCAGATCACCGAAAAGGTGAAGGCTGAAGCGGTAAAGAGACATAGCGAAGAGCATTGAACCGCAAGCCGAGAGGTTTAGCTAAATGATCCAGTTAAGATCGAGACTAAAAGTGGCGGATAACTCGGGCGCACGAGTCGTAGAGTGTATTCGTGTACTGAAGGGTTCTACCGGCAGCAGCGCTAATATCGGTGACACCATCGTGGTAGCGGTGAAGCAGGTGACCCCAGGCTCAGCAGTGAAGAAAGGTGACGTCGCCAAAGCGGTGATTGTTCGCACCAAAAAAGCATTGCGTCGTCCCGACGGTTCCTATATCCGTTTCGATGAAAACGCCGCTGTACTCATTAATGATCAGAAGAATCCGCGTGGAACACGTATCTTCGGGCCAGTTGCACGCGAACTGCGTGACCGTGATTATATGAAAATTGTTAGCCTGGCTCCAGAGGTACTCTGAAGCTGGTTAGCCTTCTAGCAAGTCAATACTTGACAGAAGGAAGTGGAATAACGTATTATTACCGCTTGTGTGGCCCTGGTAAAAATGCGTGGGTTCCCGTGTGTTGGTAGGTGATTATGAAAATTGTCAAGGGTGATATAGTTCTGTTACGCTCCGGTAAGGATGTCGCTGCTTTGGATTCGTCCAAAAAGGCGCAGGGCGTGCGCGGTAAAGTGATCCGCGTGCTGACCAAAGCCGATAAAGTAGTCCTCGAAGGCGTCAATATGGTCACCAAGCATCAGCGAGCCGGGCAGACCTCCGGGTCAGCGGCGATTCAGCAAGGTGGGCGCATCCAGATGGAAGCCCCTGTGCCGGTATCCCGCATCATGCTTGTGTGCTCGAATTGCGATAAGCCCACGCGAATTGGAACACAGCTCCGCCAGGATACTCGTCAGACATTGACGGGTGACAAGACGGTTGTTGTTCGAGATCGCGTCTGCAAAAAGTGTGGCCAGGTTATCCGACGCCCCACCGAAGATCGCTTACGCTTAGGCTAGTAGTCTAGGTATTACCGCCGAACGGTCCATCATGGATGCGAACGGGATGGTGATGCCCGAATAGAAGGAGAATCCTGTGGCAAAGCAAGTGAGCAAGAAAGCTGCTCCGCCGGCCAAAAAAGGTGGGAAACCACCCATTATCCCGGCAAAGGGAAAAGAGAAGAAAGTTTCGGCGTTAGCCGGCCTGGTGGGCGGACCTGAAGAAAAAGGGCCAGCACCTCGTTTACATGAATTCTACAAGGTTGATGTAGTACCGGCGTTGCAGGAGCAATTCGCCTATGAAAACGTGATGCAGATCCCGCGTGTGCTTAAAGTTGTCATCAATATGGGTGTCGGCGAAGCACTGCAGGATTCCAAAACACTGGACAATGCGGTACGCGAAATGACTCTCATCAGTGGACAGAAGCCGCTGGTGACTAAAGCAAAGATGTCCGTTGCGGCTTTCAAACTCCGCCTCGGTAACCCCATCGGCTGCAAAGTTACCATGCGCGGTGTGCGCATGTGGGAATTTCTGGATCGTCTCTTCACGGCGTCATTGCCGCGTATTCGTGACTTCCAGGGTCTCCCCAGTAAGAGCTTCGATGGACGTGGCAATTATACTTTCGGGTTACGCGATCAGACGATCTTCCCGGAAATTGCAATTGACTCGATCGACCGGGTGCGCGGGATGGATATCACCATCGTCACCACGGCGAGTACAGATGAAGAAGCACGAACGTTGTTGACGCGGTTGGGCTTGCCCCTGCGTAAGAAATAGCCGGCGAGGAGATTGAATCGTGGCGAAGAAGTCAAAAATCGAAAGCTGGAAACGGACTCCGAAGTTCGCAGTACGTGCGTACAACCGCTGCAATATTTGCGGTCGTCCGCGCGGATATTTCCGCAAATTCGGCATGTGTCGTATTTGCCTGCGCAGTTTTGCGCATCGTGGTTTATTGCCAGGCGTAACCAAGTCGAGCTGGTAGGAGCAAAAGATGCCGGTAACCGATTCCATAGCTGATATGTTAACTCGCGTGCGCAACGGGCAGAAGGCCGGTCTGGAGACCGTAGCAATGCCCACGTCACGCATGAAAGTAGAGCTGGCCCGCCTCATGATTGAGGAAGGCTATGTCCTGAAATACGAGATCACCGATACCGAGAAGCCGTCGCCCACGCTGACGCTTTCGCTGAAGTACAATACTCGCCGCGAACCGGCGATTCGTGGACTGAAGCGCGTAAGCAAGCCCGGACGCCGTGTGTATGTTGGCAGTGGTGAGATCCCCCGCGTACAAGGTGGATTGGGCGTAGCCCTGTTGACCACGTCCCATGGGGTGATAACCGATCGTCAGGCACGTCGCGAGAAAGTTGGCGGCGAGTTGCTCTGCTATATCTGGTAGATCTGATGTCATATGCGGCGCTAGAGCCGCTTAAAGGGGATTGTCCAATGTCGCGGATAGGGCGAATGCCAATAACCCTGCCTAGTGGGGTAACTGCCACGCAAGTCGATGGCAATATAAAAATTGAAGGTCCGAACGGCGTATTAGAACGTCCAGTTGTTTCGCCCATCACGGTGCGCGAAGAGGCTGGTATGCTGTACGTGGAAAGACCTGATGATATCAAAATGAACAAGGCGCTGCACGGCCTGACGCGTACCCTTATCAGTAACATGGTAGTGGGCGTAACAGACGGTTATAAGATTGTTTTGTCATTACATGGTATTGGCTACCGCGCCACCATGCAGCCGGAGAAAGGTAGCGTTCTGCTGAACTTAGGTTTATCGCATGACGTCACCGTTATCCCGCCCACAGGTGTGGCGCTGGGAGTAGAGGTTTCTCCGCCGAACGTTGACAACCAGTACATGACGGCACGCGTTATCATTTCGGGCATCAACAAAGAGATGGTAGGCCAGGTTGCCGCGAAGATTCGCGCACTGAAGAAACCCGAACCTTATAAAGGTAAAGGCTTCCGCTATCTGGGTGAAACGATCCTCCGCAAGGCTGGTAAAGCTGGCAAAGCGGGCAAGGGTAAGAAATAATATTATTCGTGGGTAACCCCCGTGGAAATCCGACCCGGCAAACACCGGGGCAGAGGTAAACATCACATGAAGCTGGTGAGAGAAGCAGCGCTAGCACGACGTCACAAACGCGTGCGCGCCAAAGTATCGGGAACGCCGGGAAGGCCGCGTCTAGCTGTACATCGCAGTGGACTGCACATTTATGTGCAGGTCATCGATGATCTAGCAGGCACGACACTGGCGGCGGCATCGAGTAATGAGCCCGCTTTCCGTGAACAGAAGAGCGACACTGTAAAAGGGTCAAATGTTCAAGGTGCACAGTTCGTCGGCAAGTTAGTCGCCGAGCGCGCACTGGAAAAAGGTTTTTCCCTGGTGGTATTCGATCGAGGCGGTTACCCGTATCATGGTCGAGTGAAAGCGTTGGCGGAAGCCGCGCGTGAAGGCGGATTGAAGTTCTAATCGCGTAGGCGATAAAGAATCGGAGAAAACGGCATGGCGAAACTTGATGTTTCAGCGCTGTCACTCGAAGAGAAGGTTATTAACCTCAACCGAGTGCAGAAAGTACATAAGGGTGGTCGCACACTACGGTGGAGCGCACTGGTGGTGGTCGGAGATAATAACGGCCACGTGGGCGTAGGCCTGGGTAAGGCTTCGGAAGTTCCCGATGCAATCCGCAAGGGTGCAGAGGCAGCCAAGAAAGCTCTCATGTCTATCCCGCTCAAAAACGGCACCATCCCCCACAGTGTGATGGAAAGCGCCGGCGCGGCGAATGTAATGCTGAAACCGGCTTCGTCCGGTACCGGCGTTATCGCTGGCGGTGCTGTCCGGGCAATCATGGAAGCGGGCGGAGTGCATAACATTCTGACCAAAAGCCTTGGTTCCGCGAACCCCATCAATATCGCCTGGGCGACAATTAATTGTCTGAAGGCGCTGCGAACAGCGGAAGAAGTAGCTGCGACACGTGGTAAATCGGTCGAGGAGATCCTCGGCTATAAGACGCAGCAAGGAGAAGTGGCGTGAGCGGTAAGCTATCCATTAAATTGAAGAAGAGTGTCATCGGTTGCCCGAAGAGCCAGCGTGAGATCGTCCGCGCTCTCGGACTGCGCAAAACCCAGCAGACCGTGGTACTCCCAGATAATCCCTGTACCAGAGGAGCGGCTTTCAAAGTCCGCCACCTGCTGGAAGTGAAAGAGTTTATTGAAACTGAATAGTGTCACCAGTTGCACATATATAGTGCTGTGACGAGTGATCGGCTCCCCGCCGATTGCGTAGAGGAACAGAAACATGAGATTAGAAGATGTAAAAGTGCCTGCGGGCGCTAAAACAAAGAAGGCTAAACGCGTCGGACGTGGCATTGGATCAGGGCATGGTAAAACCAGTTGTCGTGGTCACAAAGGCCAGAAAGCGCGTGGTTCGGTTCGCCCTGGATTTGAGGGCGGCCAGACCCCACTTAATCGACGTCTACGTAAGCTGAAAGGCGAAAGCCAGAGCGCACGTAACATCGGCATATTCCACAAAGAGTACGCTATCGTCAACGTTGGTCAGTTGGATATCTTTGAAGCCAACACCGTCGTTACTGCGGAATTACTTATCGCCACCCGTATCATCAACGAAGTCCAACTGGGACTGCGTGTGCTGGGTAACGGCGAACTCACAAAACCACTCACAATCAAGGCCCTGCATTTTAGCGCATCTGCCCTGGCAAAGATCGAAGCCGTCGGCGGGAGCACGGAGGTAGCCTAACGTGGCATCAAACGAAACGAGTTGGAGAGAATCACTAATTCGCATGAGCCGGGCCTTTGAGGTACCGGATCTACGCGCGCGGATACTATTCGTGATGTCTATGTTCGCTATCTACGTAGCGGGCTTGCACATCCCGGCTCCGCTCGTCAATCCAGATCGGCTCCCCGACCTGGGCGCCATCAGCGGTCTAATTGATATAATGTCCGGTGGTGGTTTTAAGCGGCTATCTATTCTCGCCCTCGGTATCATACCGTATATTAACGCCTCTATCATCATGCAGTTGCTGGGTATCGCCGTACCGGCCATTCAGCGGATGCAGAAAGAAGGAGACACCGGGCGCAAAGTCTTATCGTCCTATACCCGTTGGGGCACCGTATTCCTCGCCTTCCTGCAGGCTGTAGGTTTATTTGTATTCCTGAAGAATGCGGGCGCAGTTGACCCATTATTCGGCTGGTATGCTGGGCTTCCCGTGGTAATCTGCATGGTGGCGGGCACCTCGTTCCTGATGTGGATCGGCGAGCAACTTACCGACAAGGGCATCGGCAACGGCGTCTCCCTGATCATATTTGCGGGCATCATGATTCGTCTGCCGGACACCTTCTGGCAAATATTCAAGTTGGCCAGTGTGAATGCCGGTGAGAACCTGCCGCAGCTAGTATTTAGCGTGGGGTTAATCATCGCAATTTTTGTCGCAATCGTCTTCTTTATCACTTATGTGCATCAGGCGATTCGCAAGATCCCTATTCAGCATGCAAAACGTGTAGTAGGCTCGCGCGTCTTCAGCTCGAACAACACCTATCTACCGTTGAAGGTAGTGACCGCGGGCGTAATCCCGATCATCTTCGCTATCTCGGTGGTGATGTTGCCGGGTACAATAGGCCAGTTCCTCGACAAGCATTATACTGAAATCGGTCAGGCTATCCCGGTATGGGTCGGCTGGATGAAGATGCTCTCTCCCGGGCAACACTGGGTGGGCGGTGTAATATACTTCTTGTTAGTTGTATTCTTCACCTACTTCTATACAGCTGTTGTTTACAACGTACAGGATATTGCGGATAACCTGAAGAAACACGGTAGTTTCATCCCTGGAATTCGCCCGGGTAAAAACACCGAGACCTATGTTGATAAAGTGCTAACTCGAATCACCTTTGCTGGTGCGTTGTTCCTGGGTTTAGTGGCCTTGTTGCCATACATTATCCCGGTACTATTGCGAAGCACTGGTACAGAAGCTTCTTTCTTCCCCCTCTGGGGCGGTACCTCACTACTCATCGTAGTAGGCGTGGCGCTGGAGACGATGAAACAGATCGAAGCGAACCTGGTGATGCACCATTACGATGGCTTTATTAAAAATTAGGCTAAAGGATGAACATGGAAAACGGCAAGCATTTGATATTATTAGGCGCACCCGGAGCGGGCAAAGGTACTCAGGCTTCTTACCTGAAAGATAGCTGGAATTTGATGCATATCTCCACGGGTGATATCCTCAGAGGCCAGGTTCGAGCGGGCAGCGAGCTGGGTGTAGAAGCCCAGGGCTATATGGAACGCGGTGAACTGGTGCCGGATGACCTGATTATTCGCATGATGGAAGTGAAGCTGGCTGAGCTGGGCGCACAGGGATATATCCTAGATGGTTTCCCGCGCACCGTGGCACAGGCCGAAGCGCTTGATGCCACCATGGCGAAGATTGGCCATCAGATCGATGCTGTGGTAAACTTAGAAGTTGAGGACACTGAACTCATCCGTCGCCTCACCGGACGCCGCGTCTGCACTAATTGCAATGCGGTCTTCCATGTGGATACGATGAAGCCGGTGGTTGAAGGAATATGTGACAAATGCGGTACGGCATTGATTCAACGTAAAGATGACCAGATTGATGCTATCACTAACCGCCTTGGAGTTTATAAAGAGCAGACGAAGCCGCTGATTGAATATTACAGTGTACGTGGCAAATTGCTCACGGTGGATGGAACCATAGGGGTGACACAGGTTGGCGAAGCGATAGCCACTGGATTGAATAAGAAGGGCTAAATGCGCAAACGCCGACAGGCCGGCCCCGAAATCAGGCTGAAAACAGAAGCAGAAATTGATATCATGCGCCGTTCCGGGAAGATTACGGCGTTGGCGCTGGATAAAATTGGCAAGGCGATTCGTCCTGGAATTACGACCGCCGAACTGAATATAATAGCGGAAAACGTGATACGCGGCCTGGGGGCGTTGCCCGCGTTTCTGGGATATCATCAATATCCGGCGACGACGTGCATTTCGATAAACGACGAAGTAGTACACGGAATACCGGGTGGGCGAATCGTTCGCGAAGGTGATCTGGTTAGCGTTGATATGGGGGCTATCCTGGAAGGATGGTATTCCGACTCCGCGTGGACTTTTCCGGTGGGGCCGGCGACGGCAGCACAGCAGCGGCTCATGGAGGCCGGGATTGATGGTTTAGCTGCCGGAATAGCCGCGGCAATACCGGGAAACCGGTTGCGTGACATAGCAAACGCCGTGCAGAAGGTGGCTGAGAGCCGAGGTTACTCGGTGGTACGCGATCTTTGCGGACATGGAATCGGGCGCAGGATGCACGAAGACCCGCAAGTGCCGAATTATATCGGCGCGGTGGGCGAGAATTTGATATTACGAGCTGGCATGACACTGGCGATTGAGCCGATGATCAATGCCGGACGAGCGGAAGTAACGAATCAGCCGGATGGCTGGTTGTTTACCACGGATGATGGTTCGCTCTCGGTACATTTTGAGCATACTGTCGTAATACGGGCCGAGGGCGCGGAAATTCTCACTAAATTACGGTGAGATGCAATTAAGTTGGGGTAAAAAGTGGCCAAAGAATCGGCAATTGAAGTCGAAGGCGTAGTGGCAGAAGCGCTGCCAAATGCGGCTTTTCGAGTGAAGATCGACGCGATGACCAGACCGGATGGTACCGAGCACATTGTGCTGGCCTCCGTGTCGGGAAAAATTCGTTTACACTTCATTCGTATCCTACCCGGCGACCGGGTAAAACTGGAATTGTCGCCGTACGATCTAACCCGCGGGCGGATCGTTTACCGATATAAATAATGATAGGCCGGAAGCGACCGGCGGGAGAAAACCATGAAAGTGCGAGCATCTGTGAAAGCAATATGCGATAAATGCAAAATAATTCGGCGCGAGGGCAAAGTCCGCGTCATCTGTGTAACCCCAAAACACAAACAGGTGCAGGGGTAAAAGAGGAGTACACGCATGGCTAGAATTGCGGGCGTTGATTTGCCCCGAGAAAAACGCGTAGAGATAGCTCTCACCTATATATATGGGATCGGGCTTGAGACGAGTAAAAAAGTATTAGAGCAAAGCGGGGTCTCCCCGGCTACACGAGTGCGCGACCTCACCGAGGATGAAGTGAGCCGCATGCGTGAAGTGATTGATCGTGAGTTCACTGTCGAAGGCGATCTGCGCCGCGAAATAACTGCGAACATCAAACGGCTCATGGAAATCGGCTGCTACCGTGGAATTCGCCATCGTCGCGGATTACCGGTGCGCGGACAGCGCTCCAAAACCAATGCCCGAACTCGCAAGGGTCCGAAGCGTGCGGTAACTGGAAAGAAGAAAACGCCGAAGAAATAATTGACGGTTTTTCCGTCGGACAGGTGAGCTGGGGAGAAACTTCAGTAATCACCGGGAGGGTGCAATGGCACGTAAAGTCACTAAGACTAAAAAGCGTGAGCGTCGCGCAGTGGTGGAAGGCAATGCCTACATCCAGTCTACGTTTAACAACACTATCGTCACCGTTACGGATTTAACCGGCAACGTGGTCGGTTGGGCCAGTGCAGGCTCGGTCGGTTTTAAAGGCACCAAGAAGGGCACGCCGTTCGCCGCACAGTTGGCGGCCGAGACGGTCGCCCGCCGTGCTGCTGACCAGGGCATGAAACGCATCAACGTGTTTGTGAAAGGTCCAGGATCCGGTCGTGAGACGGCCATGCGTGCCATCGGCACCGCTGGGATCATGGTTTCCTCCATCCGCGACATTACAGCGGTACCGCATAATGGTTGCCGTCCGCCGAAACGCCGCCGCGTCTAAGTTTTTTAGCGATTACAAGGGAGATAGTCAATGGGACGATATACCGGTCCAGTTTGCAAATTATGCCGTCGGGAAGGTCTGAAGCTTTTCTTGAAAGGCGCACGATGCCTGAGCCCCAAATGTGGCTTGGAAGCACACGCCTACCCGCCGGGTCAGCACGGACAAGGTCGCAAAAAGGTTTCAGACTACGGTCTGCAGCTACGGGAAAAACAGAAATGTCGACGATTCTACAGCGTCTATGAGAAACAGTTCAGCAGCTACTTCAAAACAGCAGCACATCTGCGCGGTATCACCGGCGAAGGTATGTTGCAGTTGCTGGAAATGCGCCTGGACAACGTTGTATTCCGTTCTGGCCTCGTCAGCAGCCGCGCAGAAGCGCGCCAGCTGATCACCCATCGCCACTTCACCATTGACGGGCAAGTTGTTAACGTGCCGTCATTCCAGGTGAAGCCAGGCATGGCGATTTCAGTTCGAGAAAAATCGGCAAAGTGCGATGTCTTCCAGTCAGGTGGCTCTATGCGCCGCGTGCCAGGTTGGATGACGGTTGACGTTGAAGGCAAGCGCATTCAGGTACTATCAGTACCAGCGCGTGCCGAGATGGACCTGCCTGAATTGCAGGAACAGCTCATTGTGGAATACTATTCACGCTAAACGTCACGCCATTGCGCCGCCGATATTTCGGTGTGGTCGCAGGAGCAAATTAACATGTCAATAACCAATATACAGACACCCAATATTGAGCGTATCGATGATCGGAATGACCCCTCTTACGGGAAGTTCGTTATCGAACCGCTGGAGCGAGGCTATGGTACAACATTAGGAAGCGGCTTACGCCGTGTGTTGCTTTCGTCAATCCCCGGTACTGCACTTCGAAACGTGCGTATCGAGGGTGTAATGCACGAATTCAGCACCATTCCGGGAGTCGTGGAAGACACTACCGACTTGCTGTTGAACCTGAAAGAGATTGCCTTCCGCGTTAAATCAATTTCAGAAGACCATCCCAGTGAGGCAGCGCGCGAGATCACACTATACCGTGTGGGCCCGGGCGAGATCACCGCGGCTGACATTGAATTACCTTCGGATATCGAGATCGCGAATCCCGGGCATCACATTGTCACCGTCACTGGCAAGGATACCGTGCTGGATATCAAGATGGAAGTGCAGTTAGGCATTGGATTCCTGCCCGCCGAGCGACAGGATCGATCCAATCTGCCCATCGGTACCATTCCTACGGATAGTATCTTCACCCCGGTACGCCAGGTGGCCTACCGTGTTGATCCCACTCGTGTGGGTTCCGCGACTGACCTTGACCGGCTGACGTTGGAAGTACGAACCAACGGTACCATCAGCCCGCACGAAGCTATCTCCGATGCTGCGAAGATTCTGGATCGCTATCTGATCCTCTTCTTTGACTTCGGGGATTCTGATGATAATAGTATTTTCGGCGATCATACGGCGATGTCAGTGCCGGGTTCCGAGAAAAAGGTGAAAGACCTGAATTTCAGCGTCCGCACCTATAACTGCCTGCGGAAAGTGAATATCATCACCCTGGGTGAATTGATCTCTCATTCTGATGCAGAATTAATGGCCATCAAGAACTTTGGCCGTAAGTCACTGGTAGAAGTTCGCGAAAAGATGAGCGAAATGGGCTTGCTCTTGCGCGACTCCACGGACTTCGTTCCGGGTGAAGGTGATGACGTAGAAGAAGGCGACGAAGAGTAATCCGTTGCCACTTGGTTAAGTGTTAGCTTGCGAACCTGTTAGCAAGAAAAGGATAAATAGATGAGACATCGTATCGCCATGAAAAAGATGGGGCGACCTGCCGATCAGCGTTTGGCAGTATTGAAGAGCCTGGTGGCTGCAATACTGGAACATGGATACGCCACTACCACCGAAGTGAAAGCGAAGGAAGCTCGTCGCGTCATCGAGAAGGTTATTACCTTCAGTCGCGTCGACACCATTGCTAATCGTCGTCTGGCACGCCGCTGGATCCCGATGGGCCCCGTAATCAGCACCCGTGAGAAATTTGAGAATGTCACTGGTGCGGCACCTGATTATAAAGGGCACCTGAAAGGCGCAGACCGCCGCCCAAGTGGTGAGCGGCTGCTGAAGAAGTTATTCGATGAAATCGGCCCACGCTTCAAGGATCGTCCAGGTGGCTACCTCCGTCTTATTCATATTGGCGGCGAGTCCCACGTGAACAAAAAGGGCATCCTGACTGTACGTCCAGGGCGTCGCGGCGATGGCGCTATCCTTGTTAAGATGGAGCTGGTAGATTAGGGTTCATTATGCGCACCCTTGCTCTCAAGGTAGCCTATGACGGCACCGACTGGTCAGGATTTCAGCGGCAAAGCAGATTTCCTACTATTCAGGATGAATTGGAGAAGGCGCTGAGTAAGACGCTCCGGGAAAAGGTGAGAATATCCGCCGCCGGGAGAACTGATGCCGGGGTACATGCACTGGGCCAGATGATCAGCCTGAGTACAAATAACCCGATGCCGATTGAACGTATTGAGTGGGTGACCAACCGCTTATTACCGGCAACTATCCGGGTCAGACGCGCCCGTGATGTAGCGGATGATTTCAGTGCGCGCTGGTCAGCTTATCATCGACGATATTGGTATGTAGTGTCACCGGGTATTGCTACCCCCGATCCGATACGCGGACGGTTTAGCTGGCAGGTGCCATCATTATTAGATATCGGGGTTATGTACGAGGCGAGCAGGCCGCTTATCGGTTTGCACGATTTTTCGGCCTTTGCCCAAAAAGGGTCACCTTCGGTGACTAATTTTCGGACAATACAACGAATTGAGTTCCGGGCGCGTGGCAATAATGTTATAATAGACATGCAAGCGGATGGATTTCTTTACCGAATGGTACGCATAATGGTGGCCAATCTGGTGGAGATAGGTAGCGGACAAAAACCGGTGAGCTGGATGGAAGAGCTTCTCCACTCACTGGACCGTCATAAAGCGGGCAGGTGGGCTCCGGCTTGCGGCCTGTATCTAATGAGAATCGGATACCCCACGGTGGGGTAGCGATGGAGAAATGAGCAATGAACAGTTTTTTGGCAAAGCCGAATGAGGTAGAGCGGAAGTGGCTAGTAATAGACGCTACTGACCTGGTGCTCGGACGCATGTCGGCATATGTTGCTGCCATTCTACGCGGCAAGCACAAACCGATCTTTACCCCGAATGTAGATACGGGGGATCATGTGATCATCATCAATGCGGAAAAGGTGCGCGTCACCTCTAACAAATTGCAGACAAAGATCAAATATCGCTACAGTGGATACCCGGGTGGGCAGACTGCCACGCCACTGGGTAAGCTGATGGAAAAGAACCCTGCCGAAACCGTCCGCCAGGTAATCAAGGGTATGTTACCGCATACCGCCCTGGGACGTAAAATGGCATTAAAGTTACAGGTATACGCTGGTGGTGAGCATCCTCACGAAGCGCAAATGCCCGTCAATCATACCGAAGAGATTCGGCAACACCTGAGCCGGTAAGGAGGCATATCTTGGCTGAGTTTTATTACGGAACTGGACATCGAAAGAATGCCACCGCTAAAGTGTGGCTGCGCGAAGGTAGCGGGAAGATCACCGTCAATGGTGTTTCCCTGCATCAGTACTTCTGTCGTATGACACTGGAAGAGCAGGCAGTTTCACCGCTGACCGTCTCATCCCTGGGCCCACAGTTTGATGTAACGGTTAAGTGTCTGGGCGGCGGCAACAGCGGCCAGTCCGGGGCCATGCGCCACGGCATTGCCCGTGCGCTGGTGCAGTATGATGAAGCATTACGCAAATTGATGCGCACCTACGGCATGATGACCCGCGATGCCCGCGTCAAAGAGCGTAAGAAAATTGGTAAGAAGCGCGCACGTCGCGGTTTCCAGTTCTCCAAGCGCTAATCGAGCGCATACTGGTAATACATACAGAAACACCGCCCAGAGTTATCCGGGCGGTGTTTCTGTGTATATTATTCTGCTCCCCGGCCCTTTTCTGGAAAGGCCGGAGAGAAGGCAATCCCGAGACTGTCTAATCGTCGCCACCGCCGATACCGCCGAGGATATCACCGAGCCAGCTTCCTTTACGTTTCTGTTGGCTCCCCGAGCCGGAGCGTGAGTCGTAGCGGGTGTCATGGCTTTCGTGACTATCGCGCTTATCGCGGCGGTCATGGTCGTCGTGGTCATCATGGTCGCGCCGCGGAGCGGCGTTGTTGTATTCTGACGGGCGCTGATCGTAATTACCGCTGTTTTCCATCGCGATGAGTTTATCCAGCTCACCACGATCAAGCCAGACTCCTTTGCAACCAGGGCAAATATCGATTTCTACGCCATTGCGCATAACTGGGCGCATACGGTCGTCACATACTGGGCAATTCATAGTGTACTCCTTTTATTTTTGAGATGGCGCGGCATTACCGCGACCGGGATAGAAGACGAAGCAAGGGCGTGATATGCCATACGGAAGGGAAGTTTAGGCAGTTTTCGGTGGTTGGAAGACCGAGAAACGAATTGTACGGGAAGATGCGACAGGCACATCCGATATTACTACTGATGGGGCGGCAGGTATCAATTGAGGAAGTGATACCGGAATGACGACCAATATATCCATATCGTCAAGGTCAGCTATTTCGTATGTAGTTGCAGGTGTCGCTGTGTGAGCGCTAATCGCAACACATTCCATATGCGCAACAAATAACCCGACCACTAGCAATAGCAACGTTAAAATTCCCAGTAACCGACGATATTGCCGTACGGAATGCATACTAGAGATTATCTCTTATTGGGTATCTGGATGTCAAATACGACGTATATTATTGTATTTATAATGGTTTAGGCATAAAATACCTACATAGGGAATTACATGAGTATGGCGATGCGCAAAGAAGATATTAGCTACACTTACAGCGATTATCTCACCTGGGATGACGGTAAGCGCCGGGAGATTATTGACGGTGTTGTGTATGATATGTCACCTGCGCCAACGGTGGATCACCAGGGAATATCTGGATATCTGTTCAATCAGATTTATAACTTCACTATCTAAAAGCCGTGCAACGTATAAAGCGCCCCCTTCGATGTTGTCTTGCCGAAAGCAAACGAGAGTGAGGACGAGGCAGTGACGGTAGTGCAACCGGACATCGTAGTTATTTGTGATAAGAACAAATTGACTAAGCTTGGTTGTACCGGTGCGCCAGATATGATAATAGAGATCCTCTCACCCAGCACAGCGAAAAAAGATATGACCGTTAAGATGAAGCTCTATCAACGAGCAGGTGTACGCGAACTGTGGGTAGTGCATCCCGAAGAGAAATGGGTACAAATATTTATTTTTAGCGAGGGCAATTTAGCCAGTATGCAATCATTCGATGACTCAGGTCATCCCGATGTGAGCGTGCTGCCCGGATTGACGATTGAATTGCCGCGGGTGTTCGCTGCGGCAGAATTTTAGCAACTATCCCGTAACTGTTCAGAGTCTAAGGTCTCTGATCGACCTAATCATTGGATATTCATACAAACAAGTTGTAGGTATTTCCGAAGAACGTGGTACTAATGGCAATAACCAAATAGTGAGATACTAACATAGCCCCAGGCGCAACCCGGGGAAGGGGTTAAAACACTACTGTGAAATGTTCATAAAACCTACCCCGGGCTTCATCCAAGGCTACGTTAGTATCCGTTTGAAAGCTATTGTACCCTAGTAGCCTATGTATTGAATCGGGTCGTGGGCGAAGCCCACGTTAGGTTGATCTGAGACTTCCAACTCTGGACAGTTACGATATCCCCGCATGCTAGCGTATTATGCGCCTCGGGTGTATAATATTCATTGTCTTTGATCCTTTAGAAGTTGGGGTAGAATTCATGCGCTTGAACTGGACAATAACATTAGTGGGAATTCTTTGCGTCTTTGCATTGCTTGGGCAAGTGGCATATGCGCAGGAGCCGACAAATTATCAGGTATATTCGGTTGTCGCTGGAGATACGATAACCTCTGTTGCCGACACGATGAAGGTTACCGAGAGTGCAATTCTATCTTTCAATGATCTAACCGCCGGAGCAGTGCTGAAATCTGGCGATATCCTCATAATTCCTACCGCTCTTGAGTATGCGGCCAAGCCGAAGGCACCGGTACAAAGCGCAGGCACGCAACCTGCCACCATTACCTACCAGACCGGCACAGCAACCGCAACAGCAGCAGGCGGAATGAACCGCTATGGACAGGTGACTCCTGCACCAGTTAATGTGCCAGCAATGTCACCAAAATCACTCGATGAGTTAGTTCTCGATATTGAAAAAGTCCCGACAGCCGGAAATGTAACCTGCAAGGTTGCGCTCTGTACTAACGAAAAACCATTAATGTATGCTGATCCAGAGTGCTCCACTGTCATTTGGGATAAAAATACACGCGGCCAGAAGGTGCAGGTGAGTGGTAAAAAAGGGACGGCATACGCGGTGATGATGGCCGACGGCTCCACCGCCTGGATGCGCAAATCTGATATCCGCGTTACGAAAGAGCAGATTACCGCAATTCGAGTTGCCCCCGTCGCTCCGGTTAAAATAGAAGTGGCAGGACGCGGAGATTTAATTGCGACGGCGAAGACCTATCTGGGGATGCCCTACAAATATGGCGGCAATGGCAAAACAAATATCGATTGTAGTCTTTTCGTGAAGCAGGTATTTGCGGAGCACGGAATTACACTCCCCCGTACCGCCCATGAACAGGCGGAGATTGGCAACTATATAGAAAAGGAAGACCTGATCGCCGGTGACCGTCTATATTTTTACGAACGGAACAATCGTGGTCATATCGGTCACACCGGTCTCTATATCGGTGATGGTCAGTTTATTCACGCATCGAGTAATCAAGGCGAAGTGGCGATATCTAATCTGTTTGATAGAGCTTACACTTCCATTTACGCCTGGGCCAAGCGCTAACGCGCTGATATAGAAAGTAGCAGTCATGATCTCTACACCAATTCGCGTCGCCATCCTGGGGGCGACCGGCTACGGCGGTGTTGAACTCCTCCGCTGGCTGGGGGGCCACCCCGCCGCGCAGGTAGTCGCCGCCTCTTCTGAAACATCCGCCGGTAAACCGCTTTCCGCTGTTTATCCGCACCTCACCGGGCTAGATTTAACCCTGCTCCCGGCGGCGGAGGCACGCTTCGCCGGCGACCCGCAGGTGGTATTCTGCGCACTGCCCAACGGGCAGGCGATGCACCTGGCGCCCGAGCTGCTGGCGCGAGGGGTGAAGGTCATCGACCTCTCCGCCGACTTCCGCCTGCGCGACGCTACCGTGTATGAGCAGTTTTATCTGAAACACAGCTCACCGGAGTTACTCGCCAGAGCCGCCTACGGCCTGCCAGAGTTATTCCGCGCTGAGATCGAGGGTAGTAGCCTAGTGGCCAACCCCGGCTGTTTCCCCACCACGGCGTTGCTGGCACTGCTACCGCTGTTGCGCGCGGGGGTAATCTCGCCGTGCAATATCATCGTGGACAGCAAGTCCGGCATCAGCGGGGCGGGGCGCACTGCGTTGAAGACGCCGTACCTGTACGCCGAGGCGAATGAGGATGTGATGGCCTATAATATCGGCACGCATCGCCACACGCCGGAGATCGAGCAGCAGCTGACCACTGCAGGCGTCGGAGACGGTCTGATCACCTTCACGCCACATCTGATACCGATGACACGCGGCATCTTCACCACGGCATATGCCACACTGGAAAATGATGTCTGCACGGCAGACCTGCTGGAGATATATCAGCAGATATATGAAGGTTCGGCCTTCGTAAAAGTGCTGGATGCACAGACGTTGCCGCACACTAAATGGTGTACCGGTAGCAACCGTGCCTTCGTAACCGCACGCGTGGATGCGCGCACCGGGCGGGTTAGCGCCTTCAGCGCCATCGACAACCTGGGCAAGGGGATGGCCGGACAAGCGGTGCAGAATATGAATATCCTCTTCGGGTTGCCAGAGGACACCGGGCTGCAGGCGCCGGCGCTGTACCCGTAAGGAGGCCTGAATTGAATTCAAAATGTACGATAATTCCTGCCGGGGGCATCACTTCGCCACGCGGTTTCCGTGCGGCGGGAATTGCCTGCGGGCTAAAAAAAACCGGGCTTGATCTGATGTTGCTGGTCGCGGAGCGGGAATGTTCGGTGGCAGGCGTCTTCACAAAGAGCGTCTTCAAGGCCGCGCCAGTTGTGTTCTCCCATCGTAGAGTGAAGGCCGGGCGTGCGCAGGCAGTGGTGATCAACAGCGGCGTCGCCAACGCCGTCACCGGGATGGAGGGGATGGCGCGATGCGAGCAGATGGCCGCCAATGTCGCCGCCGCCGCCAGCGTGGAGGAAGAGCTGGTTCTCGTTTGCTCTACTGGCGTGATCGGGCGGCAACTGCCGATGGACAACATTAACTATGGCATCGTCGCGGCGGCAGGGCAGCTCACCCACGAGGGTGGTGCGGACGCAGCACTGGCGATAATGACCACCGACACCCACCCGAAAGAGATCGCCATTGAGGTGCAGACCAGCGTCGGTATCATCCGCGTGGGCGGCATGGCCAAAGGCTCCGGGATGATCGCCCCCAACATGGCCACCATGCTCTCGGTGCTCACCACCGATGCGCAGATCAACCCGCAGACGCTGCAGTCGGCGCTGACTAACGCCGTCAACCGCTCCTTTAACCGCGTCACCGTGGATGGCGACACCAGCACCAACGACACCGTGCTGCTCCTCGCCAGCGGAGTGACGGGCATCCGGCTGGAGCAGGGAACAGAGGACTTCGCCGCCTTCGAGTGCGCGCTGCGCCAGGTGACCAAGACGCTGGCCAAAGAGATTGCCCGCGACGGCGAAGGCGCAACCAAGCTGGTGGAGGTGCGCGTGAACGGCGCGGCGGATGAGGCGACGGCGGCAGTAATTGCCAAGACCATCGCCAACAGCCCGCTGGTGAAGACGGCGCTCTTCGGTAATGACCCCAACTGGGGCCGCATCCTCGCTGCCGCCGGCAGAGCCGGGGTATGCTTCTGTGCCGAGAAAATCGACCTTGACCTGGCCGGAGTACCGGTTGTCCGCGCCGGGGAGCCAGTGCCCTTCGACAAAGACACCACCTCTGACGCCATGAAGGTGAAGGAGCTGACCATCGAGCTGACGCTGGGCGAAGGAGAAGCCCGTGCCATCGTCTGGACGTGCGACTTTAGCTATGAATACGTTAAGATTAACGCGGATTATACTACATGAGTCACTAGTCGCTAGTCACGAGTCATTTCAATCAGGACTAGAGGCTAGCGACTAGTGACTAAAAGGACTAACGATGCAAACCTTCTTTGAACATGCGCAGACTATTGCGGAGACGTTGCCTTATCTGCAGCGGCACCTGGGCACCACGGTATTGATCAAATACGGCGGGGCGGCGATGACCGACCCGAAAGTGCGCATGAAGGTGCTGAAGGATGTGGTACTGCTGCGCCTGGTGGGGATGAACCCCATCATTGTGCATGGCGGTGGGCCGGAGATTAACTGCATGATCGACCGCCTGGGCATGGAGACGGAGAAGGTGTGCGGCTACCGCGTTACCGACGCCGCTACCATGGAGGTGGTGGAGAACGTGCTCGCGGGCGGCACCAACAAGAGCATCGTGCGCGATATCAACCAGGTGGGCGGCAACGCGGTGGGCATCTGCGGCAAAGACGGCCACCTGCTGCGCGTGACTAAGTTCATGCCCGAGGGCGAGGACATCGGCTTTGTGGGCGAGGTGGCCGAGGTACGCCCGCAGCTCATTCGCGACCTGGTGGCCGCTGGCTACTTGCCGGTCATCGCTCCCATCGGCTATGATGAGAATGGCCAGAGCTACAACATCAACGCCGACACCGCCGCCGCCGCCATCGCCGGTGCGCTGGGCGCGGATAAGTTTATCATGCTCACCGACGTGCCCGGCGTGCTGCTCGATATCAACGACCCCAATTCGCTCATCACCTCGCTCACGCAGACAGACGCCGACGCGCTCATCGACAGCAAGCAGATATCCGGCGGGATGATCCCCAAAATCACCGCCTGCCTTGACGCACTGCAGCGCGGCGTCGCCCGCTGCCACATCATCGACGGCCGCCAGCCCCACGCCCTGCTGGTAGAGCTTTTCACCGACGGCGGCATCGGCACCATGGTGGTGCCAGATGCGGTAGACACCTGCCCGTCGGTGAAGATGCCGGCAGGGCGGTAGTAGGAGTATAAAATGGCAAAAAAAGTGCAGGAGTTATTCGCAAATACTACTAATGCGTCAGATGAAAAGATGGCAAAGCTCATCAATTCACTCGATACCGCGCCAAGGAAAGATGGTGAAGAGAAGACATCAGCAGTTCTCTGCAGGTTTGTGGAGCCGATGAGAGAAAAATTATTCTGCACTGATGACTTTGACGATATAATATTTATTTATGACATCGCAGTTACGGCGTGGAATCTAGCTATATTATCACCTCATAAACGCCCCCAACGGCTGGCAGAAATATTGCATGCGGTGCCGGTAAAATTTAAGCTTGTATTCAGAAGTCTTTTTGAGTTATGGGTTAATCGCAAGGATGAAGAATTTGCAGAATACAAATGGATGATTACTGACTATTCTGTCAAACCCAAGGTAAACGGCATAATTGTTACGGTAAGTGCAAAATATATTACCCACTAATTGAAAGTTGGTAATCCTGTTGCCGTATGAAGGCGTATAATGTTTTTATGAATTTCACCGACGCCACTGATTATCTATACGGACTGATCAACTACGAGCGCACCCCGGCGCAGGCGGCGATGTCGCGCTATCTTAACCTGGAGCGCATGGTGGCAGGGCTGGTGCGGCTGGGGGATCCACACCTTAAAACCAGCTTTGTGCATATCGCCGGGACAAAGGGCAAGGGGTCTACCGCCGCCATGACGGCCAGCGTGCTGGGGACAGCGGGGTTGCGGTGTGGGTTGTACACATCACCGCACCTGGTCACCTTCCGCGAGCGTATGCAGATCAACGGTACCATGATCAGCGAGGACGAATTCGCTGCATTGCTGAGCGAAGTGCGTGCGTTGGCAGCAGATATGGCCGAGGGGCCGCACGGCTTGCCCACTTTTTTCGAGACGCTGACACTCATAGCCTTTTGTTGGTTCGCGCAACAGCAGGTGGATATCGCCGTGCTGGAGACCGGCATGGGCGGGCGGCTGGATGCCACCAACGTCGTCACCCCGCTGGCCACCGCCATCACCACCATCGCGCTCGACCACACCACTGAGTTAGGCGACACGCTGGCGCTCATCGCGGGTGAAAAGACGGGGATTATCAAGCCGGGCGTGCCGGTGGTCAGCGCCGTGCAACAGCCAGGGGCGGCGCAGGTGATACGTACGCGGGCAGTGGAACTGAACAGCCCGCTGGTGCGGGTAGGGGAGGAGATAATCTTTACCCCCGGTTGCTTCCACGGAAACAGGCAACAGTTCAACGTCACCGGGAGATTGCGCGAATATAATGATCTACAAATCCCGCTACTGGGCGAACATCAAATATTGAATGCCACGGTTGCCGTGGCACTTCTGGAGTGTGTGGCGGAGGCGTGGCCCGAGCAGAGCACGGCGATCCTTAATACAATTCCCGCTGGACTAGCACAGGTGAAGTGGCCGGGGCGGATGCAGGTGATAGCGGAAGAACCCCTCACGCTCATTGATGGTGCACATGACCCCGCCGCCATTGAGGCGCTACTTGCCGGGCTAAAGCGGCATTTCCCACGTTACAAACGGCGCTATGTGCTGGGCTTCATGGCGGACAAAGACTGGCCGCAGATGCTGGCGTTGCTGGCCCCCACAGCGGTGGAGTTCATCGTCGCCGCCATCGACAACCCGCGCACCGCCACCCCCGCTGAAATTGCGAAGGTGGCAGGCGGGCTGGGCGTGCCTATCATTATTGCCGCCAGCATCTCCGCGGCGCTAAAGCTGGCGGAGATGCGCGCAAAAGAGGGCGAGCTGATATGCCTCACCGGGTCATTGTATGCAGTGGGGCAGGTAGTAGCTCACCGTCAATAGATTTAACCCCATCGCTACTGATGATCGCGAACTCATAGCGAAAACCGGGGACAGCGACGAAGTCATTATGTTCCACTTTACGGAATTCGACATTGCCCGCGGCATTCAGGTTATAGCTAATGTCCATGCCGCTGGTGTGGGTGGTGGATACTATCACTAGCTCTTTGCTGAAGTCTACGGCGGGCATTACTTCCTTGATTATCCATTTTTGCCAGAGTTTTCTCAGCACTTCCTCGGAAGTGATATATTTCGGCGTTTTTTGCAGCAGTGTTTCATCCGCAATGGAACCGGTGCGGACGGCAATGATAGTAAGCACGTTCGGCAATGACTTGCCATTGATAGTCTTTGCCCCTTCACGGCTGAGGACAGCAATCGTGTAACGGAAACCGGGTTGGATATCTTTTGACATCATTACCACCACGTTAATGTTACCATTGATGTCGAGGGTGAAAGATGGATTTAGTATACTCCCTACGGTGGTAGAAATAGCCACAATTTGTTTGCTGAAGTCTACTTCGGGAATTTTATCAGCGATCTTCCAGTTGGCCCATAACTCCTGCAGCGGTTTCATCTCGGTGATATATGCTGGCGCTGCACTAGAGATATTTTCATCATCGATTGAGCCTTTGAATCCCGCAATCGGGGTGATCTCCCATTGTGTCGGTACGGCTTTGCCATTGACGGTCTTTACGCCCGTACGGCTTACCACCAGCATCACATAGCGAACACCGGGCAGGAAATCCATTGTCCCCATACTGGTTACTTTCAGATCGCCGAAATCATCCAGGATTACACTTAAATTCAGGATGCTGCCCCTCGTTGTTCCCACTAGCGCGATTGATTTCATGAAATCAATCTCCGGTACCTCCTCCGCTAGCCCCCACTTGTTCCAGAAACCCAACAGGCTGTCCGGGCTGGCGATGAACTCCGGTGCCCCGCCTTGCATGGCATCATCCAACGATGACCCCTTGATAATTGAGCTAGGCACCACTGTTACCGGCTGTGCCCAGGTCAGCTGGCCGAGAGCGAGCAAGGCCAGTAGCATAACGATAGCGTGAAATGTTTTCATGTTATTCTCCTTCTGTTGTATTAGACGTAAGAGAGGTGGGGAATGTTCCCTGCTGGATGTGTTTTTTATTTTTTCGCCTCCATCCTACGCCTGCAATTCAGAATTCGCGGGATAGCGGTGAAAAATAATAAAAAAAGTGGCTCTTAATCTGAAATTAATCAAAAAACATGGTAATAAACACGGAAGATACGGTATAATGAATATAGGACACTTCCGGGAATAGTCCCGGAGAAAATTTTTTTTTGGAGGTATCTGAATGTCCAAGTCCATGCGTCGTAGAGGGTTTACCCTCATCGAACTCTTGATCGTGATCGTAGTTATCGCGATCCTAGCTTTGATCGTGATCCCAAAATTGATGGGCGCGAGCCGAAAGGCAAAAGACAGTACCCTGAAGGGCAACTTGGTTACCCTGCGTCATGCCATCGAAATGTTCCAGGCTGACTGCGGTGGTTACCCATCTGGGACTGACTTGGCTGGCCTGTCCGCACAGCCGGCACAATACATCCCATATGGCACCACGACAGCAGCTAACCTTCCTGCTAACGTCTGGAAAGGCCCATACCTTAGCTCCCAAGGCGGCATCGGTGGTGGTGCAATTCCCCGTAACCCGTACATAGTATCCACGGATGTTGCAGTAGCTAATCACTGGTCTTACACAGCTGCAAGTGGAACTATAACCTTCCCAACTCCGACTGGTAGCGACGCCAACAACGAACTGTACACCACCTATTAAACCATCCTTGTTTGACGGTTTAGTGTAAAGTGTAAAAGCCTCCTTGCCCGTGAGTGATTGCGGATGGGGAGGCTTTTTTAGGTCTGTAGGTCTTTAGGTCTGTAGGTCTTTCTCGCCCATGAGAATGGGCAATTAAACCACGAAGGCACAAAGGGCACAAAGAGAAAATACCTTCTCCGTGCTCTCTGTGCCCTCTGTGTTTAAATTATTCTTTTCTCTTCGTGCCTTCGTAGGTTCTGGCGTTCAGATCAACCCCGCTACCAGGTCGCCGCAGGCATCGGTGGCGATGGCGCCGGCTCCCAGGTGGGGGATTTTGCCGGTTTCCAGCGCTTTGATGATGGCGTTCTCGATATCTTTGGCGGCGGCTTCCTCACCCAGTACGCTCATCATCATGCCGGCGGCGTTGATGGTGGCCAGTGGGTTGATGACGTTTTGGCCGGTGTATTTCGGCGCGCTGCCGTGGATCGGCTCGAACATGCTCACGCCGTTCGGGTTGATGTTGCCGCTGGCGGCGATGCCCATACCACCCTGCGTCATTGCGCCCAGGTCGGTGATGATATCGCCGAACATGTTGGTGGTGACGATGACATCAAACCATTCCGGGTTCTTCACCATCCACATGCAGCAGGCGTCCACATAGGCGTGTGCCTGGGTTATTTCGGGGTATTCCGCCCCCACTTCCTTGAAGACGCGCTGCCACAGGTCGTGCCCGTAGGTGAGCACGTTGGATTTATCCACCAGTGTCAGGTGCTTGCGGGGCCGCGTCATCGCCAGCTCGTAGGCGTAGCGCACCGCACGCTCGACGCCGACGCGGGTGTAGATGGCCACCTGGGTGGCGACTTCATTCGCCTGGCCCTTATGGGTGAAGCCGCCGGTGCCCACGTACATATCTTCAGTGTTCTCGCGCACCACGATGTAGTCGATATCTTTCGGCCCCTTGTCCTTCAGCGGGCAGTCGACATTAGGGTAGAGCTTCACCGGGCGCAGGTTGATATACTGATCCAGCCCGAAGCGTAGCCCGAGGAGCAACTGGTGCTCGATGATGCCGGCCTTTACATCGGGGTGCCCGACGGCGCCGAGATAAATGGCATCGAACCCGCGCATGATATCAAGAGCGTCGGCGGGCATAACCTCACCGGTAGCCAGATAGCGCTCACCGCCCCAATCGAAGTAGGTGTAATCAATGGTGATGCCGTGCTTCTTCGCCGTGACGTTGAGCACCTTGATGCCTTCGCGAATTACTTCCGGTCCAATCCCGTCGCCCGGGATAACCGCGATCTTATAAGCCATGATAAACCTCCCAAGGTAGAATGTGAAAAGTGTAACAATTGTTGCCGATATTGGCAAATGGGGAGGCGGATTTTGCAGGCATCTTCTATACGGTGTAGAATAATATGCTATTGAATCAGTTCTA
>JBBRXO010000011.1:0-40911 GCA_038248345.1 Armatimonadota bacterium
AGTCATAATGCCCCCCTCAATAAAATAGTAGTACTCTCGCTATTACAGATACCTGCATTACTCTATTCTTGAAGCAATGGCAAAACTCCTCTTTTTCCTGTAAAATATATTTACAGCGTTTTTTTGACCGATGCCCAGGGACTTTTTGGGACTTATGGGTAATAGACAGGGCGGTGCCCCAAGCTATCGAATATTTGCCCTTCAGGCAAAGTCCGTCCCGATAAATTTCAATTTACAGCCTCAAAACAGGCATATTATGCATAATATACCATTCCATTGTGATTGCCTGAAGGGCAATAATTCGATAGCCTAGGGCAACGCCCAGGGACTGATTTGATGCGAAACATCAAACCTTAGGGTTTTGAAATTACCTCCCCTTTGTGTTTATATCTCGCTCATCCGCGCAACGACATCCTCCAGCGCGAGCACTACCTGCTCGGAGTTACTCATATTGCGCAGGATGATCTCCTGGCGGCTCAACTCATCGTCGCCGAGGATGAGGGCGTAGCTGGCATTCTGCCGGTTGGCCTCTTTTAGTTGCGCTTTCAGGCTGCGGCCACCGTAGGATATCGCCGCCGGGATGCCCGCACGGCGCAATTCCGTCGCCAGGGTGAAGACACGCTCGGCAGCGGTTGCTCCCATCGCGGCGAGGAACACCGGGCCGATGGCATCCGGCAGCGGGAAATTATCACCGGCGGAGAGGAGCAAACGTTCTTCCCCCGCGGCGAAGCCGATGGCCGGGGTAGATGGGCCGCCTAACTCTGCTACCAGACCGTCATAACGCCCGCCGGCGAGGACTGTGTTCTGCGCGCCCAGGCCGCCGGTGACGAACTCAAAGGCAGTGCGTGTGTAATAATCCAGCCCACGCACGATATGCGGGTTGATGACGTAGGCCACCCCCGCTTTCTGTAGGTTCTTCTCCACCCCGGCGAGGTGCGTTTTGCACTCGTCGCAGAGGATATCTAGAATTACCGGAGCGTCTTTTGTCAGCTCTTTGCAGTGTGGCACCTTGCAGTCGAGGATGCGTAGCGGATTGGTATCAAAACGGCGCTCGCAGTCGCCACACAGCTCACCGCGCACACCGGCAATAGCGGAGCGCAAGGCCTCGCGATATTGCGGGCGGCATGCCGGGCAGCCGACGCTGTTCAGCTCAAGTATAGCATCTGTGATGCCCACTGCCTGCAGAAAATCTGCCGCAAAGATGAGCAATTCGGCATCTATCTCCGGCCCCGCGGCGCCGAAAGCCTCAATACCCAACTGGTTAAACTGCCGGTAACGGCCTTTTTGCGGGCGCTCGTAGCGGAATATCGGCCCGGTGTAGCAAAGCTTCTGCACGCCACCTGCAGCCATCAAGTTGTTCTGGATGAGCGCGCGCACCGCCGGTGCCGTGCCCTCCGGGCGCAACGTGAGTGAATCGCCGCCACGAGTCTCGAAAGTGTACATCTGTTTAGAGACGATGTCCGTCTCCTCACCAACGCTACGGGTGAAAAGCTCGGTGGTCTCAAAGATGGGGGTGCGGATTTCACCATACCCATACCGAGCGCAAAACTGCCGAAAGATTGCCTCCAGCGCCTGCCACCGCGCGGCATCTGCCGGTAATATATCCTGTGTTCCCCGTGGGGCCGATAAAGCCATAGAAAATTCTCCTGCAACATATTGTAGCAGGTTGGTGGGGTTAATTCCAGTTACACGCGGCAGTTAACTGTTCAGAGGTGTCCATACGAATAGTTACGCTTTTTTGTACCGAAATTTTTCACTCGGCTCCCCTTCACTCGTCGTAGATCATGAGCTTGCCGAATGGGAGGGAAGGGGTCGGGGGTTAGGTTTGACCAACTATTGCGGCTGCTAACTAACAACGCCAGCGGCAATACCGCTGGCGTTGTTAGTTACCCACGATGGTAAGGTATCCCTAGAAGCTTACAAGGATGATATTACTGTCCGCAGATTCCAAAGCTCCTGCCACTGCGCGTACTGTCAGGTTATAGGTGGTTCCTGCTGTGTAAGTGCCGGTCACTGGCAACGTTACGCCAGCCGCAACGGTACCGATTTTTGTGCCGTTATTATAGACATTATATCCCGTTACTGCCGGGTTACCTACCAGCGCAACCCAATTGAATGTAATAACGGTTGCGGATACTGTCGAACCAATCTGCGTCACAGCACCTGGCTTCGTAGTAGTCTTAATATCGTCACTATTGACGAGGGACTCACCGCCTGCAGAAACTGCTTTAATATTGAACGTATACGCAGTACCTGCTGCCAATCCGGTTACTTTATAGTCCTGAATAGCTGATCCTCCTGGAACAGATATCGGTGCTGGCCCACCGTAGATTCTATATCCGGTCACACTAGTTTCGGTTACTGGAGACCGCTTCCAATGTAACGTCACGTCGGTAGTATTGTTAGTATCGGCAGCAGTCGTTGCCAGCGCCACCTTACTGGGAAATGTGAGACAGGGTTTAGAGTTGCTATCCAGTGACTCCTGTTGCGGTGTGAGTGTAGTATCCACCACCCGTACCGTCAAATTATGCATGACACCTGGCGACAGGCCCGTCACATCAATTTGCAGTTGACCCAAAACAATAGGAACTTCTTTAACCATGGTGCTCAGGTTATCGTAGACACGATACTTGGTTGCTGTGAGGTCCGTTGCTTCGGTAGTCAAGTGAATACTAGCGGTGGTGTCCGTGATAGTGTCAATGGATCCGATAGTTACCTTGGTCGGCGCGGTGTAAATATCTACTCCGCCGCTGAGCGCCGATGTTGCGCCATAGGTAACGTTAGTATTGATTGCCTGTACTGCATAGTTATATTTAGTCGCCTGCAGCGGAACTGTATTATCCACAAAGGTAGTAGCTGGTGCATTCGAGGATCCTATTTTTACACCTTCACGATAGATATCGTAGCGATTGGCGCCGGCCACTACATCCCAAGTCAGTGGAACACGTACATCCGAAAGTGGCTTGTTGGTATCGTCGTAACGCAGATTCAACGGCGCAATAATCATCGAGAAGTTGCCCGAAGAACCTAACGACTCGCCCGCATCAATCATTGAGTTACCATTACGGTCAACGAAAGCAGTAACCTGTACAGATGCATAATTGGTCAGGTCTGGCGTGAAGCTGATGGACACATTACCTCTCTGATTTCCTATTGTCTTCGTTAGATCGGAGCCGAGATATAGCTTGGCCGCATCATATGTACCTGCCTTCACGACAACGTAGAAATCGACCTTGGCATTGTCAATTAACCTTGCGCCAGTATCATCATATACTATTCCGGTAATAGGATAGGTACCCGCCACGGGGACGTTAGTACTAGTACTTGGTGTGATCACCGCCGTATGACCACGAACAACCCTGACCGGAATAACATTCGTAGTTCTGGTTGTCGAACCAGCAAGGTCCTTAATCTCAATGGCTAGATTATATGTTCCTTGAATATATCCATAATATACAAACGGTGAATTTGTGCTCCAGCCGTAGGAGTTCCCATCTCTTTCCCACATGCGAGTAGCGCCACTCCAGATATATGGATCACCAGTTTCAGGAACACCATCTACCAGTAATCTACCTTCATACCCTGCAGGCAATGCATGATGAAGGATGTCCTCTAAATTAACCGTAAGAATAGTGTTAGTCACGGCGTCCACACCACTCGGTTCAGGTGCTCTTAATATCGAGTACGCTGATGCATTTGCAGTGAAGGGGAACTTCGTCGCGTCCGTGATATCCTGACCAGTGTATTTGATTGTCTCTATTGGTAGCGCCAGATACTGGCCCGTTACACGTAAGTTATCAAATGTCAGATAAGCCAGACCGACGGTGGGATTAAGCTTATCCGACCGCATATAGAACTGTGCTATTCCGTTATTGTTGAATGCCAGGTAGGGTGGTGAAGGGAAAGGCCCCGATACACCCGCGGAAAATTCATACCCTTGTAGCAGTTGTATCTTGCCAATGCTGGTCTTTACTCTAAAGGCAACTCCCTGCAGTACTAATTTGCCTTTATCATCCCTGCCCGTAATTGTAATCAGCGCACTGTCCGTTCCATCTGATAGGAGTGTTTTGGGGGTACCATAATCTAATATCATCTGCGACGGTGATATTGGTGTTCCGTCAGGTTTATTAAAGGACAGGTAAGTGCGATTGCGCACTAAAGCAGTGCCCGTTGCGGTGAACCCAGTTAACTGGCTGGTATGGTCAGTAGTGACCGCCCAAGCATGAATTGTATATAACCCTGAATAGTTCGAGGCAAATACAGCAACTGCCTGGCCATTTGCATCAGTTTCAACATACTCTCTACGTACCAAACCATCGCCAATCGTATCGTCTGGATTGGTGAACGGAGAAATATGGCTACTGCTATCCTTGAAGTGCATCGGGAACCCAATCAGCACTCGTTGGCCGATTTCATCATACACCGTAGCGGTGACATTAACGTTCTCGTCTGAATTCATAGTGGTGATGCCACCAGTAGGATCTTCAAAAACATTTGACGAACTAGGGTTAACCGGAGTGAGAACTGCGTTGGACGGCGGGCCTACCAATGCCACAGGAGTAGCCTGTGTCTGCAGCGGTACCGGCAAGGTAACTCCAAGGCTCTCAGCCGCAAAGACCGGCAGACCCAGTTCATTGATGACTGGGGTATACGGGACAGCCGAGTTTGTCGTGCGGCCATGGAATCTGACTATCATCTGGCCGCTATTGTTCAAGGTTCCGGTGATGACATTACCGATTTTGGTCTGATTCGATGAAACAATCTCGATTTCACCCGGGCCACTACCGATACTGAATGTTACCACAGCTCCACTTGCCGCTTTAGCGCCAGCATCCAGGCCGTCCAGGCCGGTGATCGTCAAGTCAGTGTATGTGCGTACACTTTGCGATATCTGATCCGCAGGACCCTGTGAGTAATAGATGCGTTCTGCGCCGAGTAGGGCTTGGGCTGTCACTGTCACTCTGGCCACAACCGGAATGGTCGAAGCGGCAAGGGTTTTACCGGTGACGGGAGCGCTTGCCGCTGAACTCACCCCCATTAAACTTTTTGCTGCCACGGTGAAGTCAAAGCTGGTGCTCGATGCCAGACCGGTTACTTTATAGGTTTGGATATCGGTAGCCGCCCCGACATGCGGCACGGTCATCGGGGTATTTCCATTGGTTAATGTATAGTTAGCCGCTCCGAGCACGCCAGTCCAGGTGAGTTGGATGGTCGTTGCGGTTATTGCAGCGGCAGTAACAGCCAGATTCTTCGGAGTAGATGGCCGTGTCTGCCCACTCTTCACTAGGCACCAGCCAGAGACGGCGGCACCGACGTATGAACGGACAGTATAGAAATAATCGGTACCGCCGGTTAATCCGATATTTGTATAGGGAAGGTCGCCCGGAGCCAGCAGTATGGAGGCGCCATCCGGAGTGGTGAATGAACCATCAGGATTAGTGTCAACAACCAGACTACGAACCAGGTCATATGATGTTGCTCCGGGAACGGCGGTAATGTTTACAATCAGCGATTTATCATCAATGCCCGTAGTGATGGTTAGCCCGGTAGGAGTCGGCGGTTTTGTGGTCGTCCCCAGTACGTTAGATGGTGCGGAAATAACTCCATTAGCGGATGCAGTAACTCGGTATAGATACGCGGTACTCGGTGATACCGGCGAATCAATAGTAGTCTGCGTAGGCCCGGCGATAGCCGATACTATCTGCGGCAACTTCGTCCATGCAGCGCCATCTGTACTTCTTTCTACAGTATAGAATTCGCCAACCCCCGTCCAGCTAAGGGTAACAGTGACATCCGTAGGTACGACGCTAGTCAATACCGGGGCGGTAGGCAAGGTTGCACCCGTTACCAGCGGAGACCACGCGCTCTTCACGCCGGCTTTGGTGCCGCGTATATGGTAATAGTAGAGGGTGGCGGCGGTGAGGCCGGTATCGAAATACGGGAATTGCGATCCGAGGAGGTTTGTCATCGTGCCCACTGGCGAGGCGAAGGTGCCGTTGGGATTTGTTGCCAACGATGTTGAGCGCTCAACTTCGTACAATGTTACTGTCGCGTCTGGCGTTACCCCAATTCTGAGGGTAGTGGCATTCGTTGGAGTAACTGTGAGCCCAGCCGGAGCGATAGGTAAGGTCATACCTGTCACCGGCGTACTGGCGGTGGAGACGGCACCGCTGATGCTATTGGCCGCCACGGTGAAGTCGTAGCTGGTAGCTGCTGCCAGGCCAGTAAAGGTAAATACCTGGGTGGCTCCCGGCGCTCCCACATGCGGCACGGTGACTAGAGTAGCTAAACCAGTGCGGGTAACAGTATAGTAGTCTGCCCCGGTGACGCCCGTCCAACTAAGGTCGAGTGTGGTATCGGTGCTGGCAATGGTATTAACCGTGACACCCGTCGGAGTGGTGAGATCGGTGGTTGCGCTGACCAGCGGAGACCACGCGCTCTTCACGCCGGCTTTAGTGCCGCGTATATGGTAATAGTAGAGGGTGGCGGCGGTGAGGCCGGTATCGGAATACGGGAATTGCGATCCGATCAGGCTCAACAGCGTACCATCAATGCTAGTGAAGGTTCCATCTGCTTTGGTGGCGGGTGATTTGCTCCGCTCAACTTCGTAGAGGGTGAGCGTCGCGTCTACCGTAACCCCAAGCTTAATTGTCGAGGCGTTAATCGGTGTTACCGTTAACCCTGCCGGAGCGGCGGGCATCGTCTTACCAGTAACTGGCAAGCTGGCGGCGGAAACGGCACCATCATTGCTGTTGGCTACTACGGTGAAGTCGTAGCTGGTAGCAGCGGTAAGACCGGTAAAGCTGAAGACCTGCGTGGCACCCGGTGCGCCAACGTGCGGTACGGTAACCGTGATGGCCGGGTTGGAGCGGGTAACAGTATAGTAGTCAGCTCCGGTGACGCCCGTCCAATTGAGGTCGAGGTTTGTATCGGTACTGGCAATGGTCTTAACCGTGACACCCGTCGGAGTGGTGAGACCGGTGATGCCGCTAACCAGCGGAGACCACGCGCTCTTCACGCCGGCTTTGGTGCCGCGTATATGGTAATAGTAGAGGGTGGCGGCGGTGAGGCCGGTATCGGAATACGGGAACTGCGATCCGATGAGGTTCAGCTTCGTACCCACTGGTGTAGTGAAGGAGCCGTTAGAAATAGTATCTATTGATAGTGAACGCTCAACTTCATAGAGCGTTACAGTAGCATCTACCGTGACCCCTAGTTTGATCGACGAAGCATTGAGCGACGTAACCGTAAGTCCTGCCGGAGCGGCGGGCAGGGTCTTCGCTGCCAAGACATTAGAAGGTGCCGATAGTACCGAGTTCGCCGAAGCGATGATACGATAGAAGGTGGTGGTATCTGGCACTGACGCTACGGTCGCGGTCTGGTTTGGCCCTGCTCCTGCAGGTGTCGTGGCAATCGGTGTCCAGGTAGTGCCATTCGGACTGGATTCAACATTGTAGAAATCGCCCAGGCCAGTCCAGGTTAATGTGACGGATATATCGGAAGGGGTAGCGCTTGCCAATACCGGTGCCGCTGGCAATGTTATGCCAGTAGCTATGGTAGACCATGCCGTTTTAACACCAGCTTTGCTGCCGCGGACATGATAGTAGTAGATGGTCGCAGCAGAGAGGCCAGTATTAGTATACGGGAACTGACCGCCCGTCAAATTCAATGTCAGGCCATCTTGGCTGGCGAAGGTACCATCAGCATTGGTTGTCAGTGACTTGCTGCGTTCGATTTCATAGAGTGAAACCGTTGGGTCAATTGTCATCCCGAGTTTGAGAGTCACTGCATCGACGGAGGTGACCGTTAGCCCGGTGAGTGCCCCTGGTAGCGTTATGCCGGTGACGGGTAGGCTGGCCGCTGATGTTAATCCACCGGAGTTGTTCGCCACAATCGTGAAGTCATAGCTGCTGGCTGCTGTTAGACCAGTGAAAGTGAAGCTCTGAAGAGCATTCGCTACTCCGACGTGGGGAACGATGACCGGTGTAGCCAGGCCGGTGCGGGTAACTGTATAGTAGTCCGCCCCGGTGACGCCTGTCCAGGTTATGTTGAGTGTCGTATCGGTGCTGGCGCCAGTATTTACGGCGATGCCAGTCGGAGTGGCGAGGTTAGTAGTGCCGCTGACTAGCGGAGACCACGCGCTCTTCACGCCGGCCTTGGAGCCGCGTATATGATAGTAGTACAGGGTTACGGCAGTGAGACCAGTATCAGAATACGGGAATTGCGTGCCGATCAGGTTCAACATCGCGCCGGTTCGCGTGGTGAAGGAACCATCCGCTTTCGTCGCGAACGAGAGGGAGCGCTCAACTTCATAGAGCGTAACTAATGGATCAACCGTAACAGCAAGCTTGAGTGTCGAAGCGTTGATGGCTGTGACATTCATGCCTACCGGAGCGGCGGGCAGGGTATTACCGGTTGCCGGCAAGCTGGCGGCGGAGTTGGAACCAGCTGTGCTGTTGGCAATGACGGTGAAGTCATAATTGGTAGCAGCAGTCAAACCGGTGAAGGTATAAACCTGCGTTGCGCCGGCTGCACCGACATGCGGTACGGTAACCGGATTGCCTAAGCCGGTGCGTGATACTGTGTAGTAATCAGCTCCGGTGACGCCCGTCCAATTGAGTTCGAGTGTTGTATCGGTGCTGGCAATAACTCTTACCGTAACACCTATGGGGGTGACGAGTCCGGTGGTGCTACTGACAGAGTTAGACCACGCTGATTTTACCCCCGCTTTAGTTGAGCGGATATGATAGTAATAGACGGTGGCGGCAGTGAGGCCCGTGTCATTATAGGGGAACTGCGATCCGCTCAAGGCGATCATTGAACCATCTGGATCGGAGTATATTCCATTTGCTGCAGTGGCCAACGATTTGCTACGCTCAACTTCATAGAGCGTAACTGTCGGGTCTACCGTAATGCCAAGTCTCAGTGTGACAGCACTGACCGGTATCACTGTTAAGCCTGCCGGAGCGACTGGTAGGGTGGTAACCCCTAGCGAGTTAGACGGAGCAGAGACGACGCCACCCGCCGTGGCTACTATGCGATAGAAGGTGGTGGTGCTCGCTACTGCTGCAACGATCGCCGACTGGGCTGGCCCGGCAACCGCCGGAACAGTAGACAACAACGTCCAGGTGGTGCCAGTCGGGCTTGATTCGACATTGTAGCTATCGCCATTGCCCGTCCAGCTTAAGGCTACAGTGACATCCGTGGGAACAGCACTGAGCAGCACCGGCGCCGATGGTTGAGTGGTACCAGATTTCGCCACGGACCAGGAGGAGGTTATCCCACCGGTGACGCTACGAATATGATAGTAATAGGTATGCGCTGCAGTAAGACCAGTATCGCTGTATGGGAATTCCGTTCCAACAGCGGACCATGCACGATCAACGGTGGTGAAGTTAAAAGTGTTACTGCGTTCGATCTCATAGAAGCCAACCAGCGGATCTACGGTGACATTAAGCTGGAGTGCTTTGTCACTGGTAGCCGTAACGGTTAACCCGGATGGAGCAGCAGGCAATGTTTTCGCCATTACCGGCCATGAGCCTTTTGAATTGTTGCCCGTTGCATTGGACGATGCCACCACCATGATGAAGTAAGTGGAGCTTCCCAGTAAGCCGGTGAGCTGACCTTTTTGCGTGGCAGTCGGCAATCCTACATGGGTGATAATGGTATTTATCGTCCAGGTGGAGGTGGATAAGCCAGTCGGGCTGGTGTATATCTGATAACCATCAGCGCCATTCACGCCAGTCCAGCTGATATTAACTGTTGAATCTGTGATCGGCGTCGAGACATCGATCATCACATTAATCGGGGTCTGCAGTTCTGTCATTGCGCTCACGGGATTGCTATATGACGGAGCGCTGGAGCCGATGGAATCGCCTACTTTGTAGAAGTAGGTGGTGCCGGGCAGCAACGCGGTGTCACTGTAGCTGAGCGTCGTTGAATTCAAAGACGGTGCGATGACAGTGTAATTGATCTCCGCCGCGGTCTTGCGGGAAATACTGTAGCTCGAAGCTCCGGCGACGGCATTCCAGACCAGGTCAATCTGTGAACTGGAGATGACGTTGAGTGCCAATCCGGTAGGTGCCGGCGGCAGTGCGATGACGTAGACCGGGGCGGACGGCACGGAAGGTACACCACCGCTGTTTGCGATGATGCGGAAATATTGTTTGGATGACGGCGCCACCGATACAATCGAGGTATTCAGCACGGCGATGTCGTTGTTACCCGGAGCCGTTTGGACAAGACTCCAGAGCAGATTGTCGGGGCTGGAGTAGATTCCGAAGTTATCCGCGGTACCATCCCATGTCAATTTGACGGAGCCATTGGTGATGTCATTTATACCTGGAACATGCAGCAACGGCTTCTTCGGGAAAGTGGACGCCTGCAGTGCCGCGGTGAAGTCCGAGTTAAAGTCTACCTGTCCGGCAGGAGCCAGGGCACGCAGTCGATAGAAGTAGGTGGTTCCCGATTGCGGAACATGGGTGTCATTATAGGTCGTTATGTTCTGCGTCGTAGTGTAGATGGTGGTCCATGCCAACGGCGTCAACGGGTTATTGTTCTCCTGAGCGCGTTGGATATCATAACCATAATTGCCTACAGAATTCTGCCAGGTAAGGTCGATCTCTTTGTCAGACATTGAAACCAGGGCCAGACCGGTCGGCGCCGCCAGTACTGCTTTCAGCAGAATATCGCTGCCGATCTTCTTATTAGCAGCATCCGTGAAGCTTAATACGGTGGAACCGTTGGTAATCGGGCTGTTATAGGTGAAGGTCACCTGGCCATCAGATGTGGTATTAGTAGCGAAGGACTGTACATTGCCGCCGCCCGTGCCTATAGTGCCGTTGGTCACTTTGACAACTACGGACTTGCTGGCCAACGGTAATCCATCTCCGCCATAGAGTTGCCAGATGAACGGCGTAGCCTGCCCGACGATGACGTGGACATTATGCGCGTCGATCTTCGTACCGCCACTAACCAGCAGCGGATTCTCAATTGTAACGAAGGTTACGCTGGTGCTGGCGGTGATACCACCATCCAACAGTGCGGTGACGGTGGCCGTAGTATTGGTGGTGCCCGGCGTCAGTGTGAAGTTGCCTTGTCCCTGCGCATTGGTAAATACCGACGGGGTGATGGAACCACGATTAGTCGAAAGGTGTACTACTATTCCGGAGACGGGCACACCGTTGCTATCGGTTACCGTAACGGTACCAGTGGTTACCGCGCTGATTTGCGCTGGCAAATTGATGCTGACAGCTGACGGGATACCGAGGATATCGATATTGGCAATCGCTGAGTTCAACGTCCCGGAGGTGGCGGTGAAGGTGGCCGTACCGGTGTTGGGACCAGCTTTGATATTCAAGCGCAATTCGCCTGCATTACTCGTCACGCCTGTGAATGGAGTAGTGAAGAGTTTATAGGTGCTGGTAACCGGATCCAGGTAGCTACATGTCTGATCAGTACATGCGATGGTTACCGGCTGATTGGGGATAGCGATGCCGGAGACGTCGACGATACGAGCCGTGAGCGCGGTGAGACCCAATGCACGTACGCTATTATTATCAGCATACAGCTGCACTGCTACCGGGGCAAGCGGATTAATCGTGAAGGTTATGGGCTTTGTTAATGCCGGAAGCGCGCCTATCACGGTGGCCGTCAAGGTGACCGTCTTCTGCGTTGTGACGTCGATCGGCATCGGAGCAGTGTAGACGAAGGATGCGTTGCCGCTGGCATTGGTGGTGGCGGTTGCTGGCAATGCCGGTGATACCGAGCCGAGTCCCACACCCGGTGTGGACATAGATACCTGATAATTGGCGAGGCCCAGACCGTCGGAACCACTTACCGTGACAGTGATAGGCACGTTAGTAGCGCCTGCCGTCAAGGTCAGATTGGGCGAGGTGACTGCTAGCTGAGAAACAGCTGGCATCGGAGTGGCCGAATTGTAGGGATATGGTCCGAAAGATGACTGTGCTGGCGTCGCGCCGTCAATAACCTCTACCGTGTAGAAGTAGTTAGTGCGGTTTACGACGGTGGTGTCAGTGATGGTTTTGGTGCCGAACGGAATCAAGTTAGTATTGATCTTTTTGCCCGCGACCGCGAGCATCTCCGCTCGGGTATAACCCAGCGGATTTGCCGGTGCGGCATTCAGCCGATAGACGTTATAGCCGTTTCCCACCACCATAGGGATAGGTGAGCCATCTGCATTGGTAGTCGGTGCGGTCCAGCCGACGACTACCTGACCCGGACTCGGAGTGGTTGTAACGGCAGAGGCATTAGCCGGCGGTACGTCAACCCAGATATCGTTAGAGGGGATGGAATCGGCAACTAGCGATGTGCCCGTGCGGATCGCTTCCACGGTATAGATGTATTTTGTACCATCGTGAATATCGGAGTCAACAAAACGACTGGTGGTAACCGCGATATTATCCTGCACCAAGGTGCTTCCCGCCGGTTGCCGAACGCCAGCAGCGGCGCGATTGGGAACTAATATCCCGCCGGTCCTGGTGCCAAAGTCGTAATATCCGTGCGAGGGATGGAGGCCGGTCTGCGCCATAGCCGCATCGCCCATGGCCTTAGTATTGGTCGTATTGCGATATATTCTATATCCGGTGACCAACGGGTCTGGTGATGGTGTCCAGGTGACATTGATATTGACTTTTGTCCAGTTCGGCAATGGGGCCAAAACAGCCTGCACATTGCTTGCGGGTGTCAATGAGGTTGGGTTGATAGTGATCGTCAAAATCTCGGGGTTCAGGGTGGCGCTCTTGTAGTTACCCACGCCGAGCGGGATCACTTGAATATCCGTGGTGCCCGACAGCGCGATCCTTGCAGTGGTAGCGGATGATGCGACGGGAAGTAGCGGGGCGATCTCTTTCCAAACAGAGCCGGTACGTGCCAGTATTTGGATTCGGTTGATCAGCCCGGCTTGTGAACCTGCTGGGTATGTCCAGGCGATGTCGACGATGCCGCCGACTTCGTTGGTTTTTTGCAAACCAGTAGCGGCCGGGGGCATATACGGCCCGACCAGCGGATTCTTGGCAACTGTGGGATTCCATGTGGTACCATTGAAGATACTGAACATCGTATAAGATCGATCGGTGTTGATCATCTTAACTTGATAATTGAACAACCCGTTAGCGGCGGGACGATCGATGATAGTTACCACACCGGTAGCGGAATTGTAATTTACCTGCGCTTTGGTTAATGGACCAGCATCTGGCACACCAACTGCACGCACGCGGGTGCCTTGATTAGCGCGGTATACTTCAAATGTCTGTGCGGCGGCCCATTGTGCCGGCGTCAAGGTAAACAATAACCGGATAGTGCCGTCGGGATATGGGTATGCGTAACCTTCGCCCGTACCGGGTAGCGGTGGTGGAGTATCCGATTTGCCACCTCCGCGGGTGGCGGAGTAGATAATGGTAGCAAGTGCCAATCCCCCGAGGATCGGCCATATCTTGTTCATCGAGGAGCCACCACGTTTGGGGGCTGGCGCACTTGTAACAATGACGCCATCGCCACTGCCTATCTCATCGCCGTTCGGTTGTGCTTTGCCGGTAAGTAGCAGGGCAAGTCGCTCGCCGATGTTGCGCACGGCTTCGGCATTATGCATCTCTCTGGTGCCGCCGCCGTCGGGGCGTACCACGCTCTTGCCGATAACATTTATCGGCGCGGCGGGGAGTGCATTATAATTTGAATCGAATTTGACCTGGGTCGCGGAAAGATGTATTTTGGCTTGCGCGCCATCGGCATCGGAGAATTCGTAGGTGTCGACGGTACCATAGATGAAAGAGTCCGCTTTGAGCAGTTGCGCCAGATATGCGATAGCGGCTTGCCGATTCGTCACTTCCGAGTTCGGATCAGCGGCGACATCATAGGAGGCCATCAGCAGCGCACGGTCTTCATCGTTCTTGTATTCTTTCAGCCGTTTAGCATATTCGTTGTGAATTTTCTCCAGCAACGTTGCCTTGGCGGCTTTATCCAACATATCATGCTGTTGATAGGCGATGGCGAGGAAAATCGAGTCACGCTCCAACGGGATAACGCTGACACTCATCTGGGATTGCAGGTCAACGGACAATTCATTCAGGATATCACGCCCCATCGAATCCGGAGGATTGGGTGCTGTTACCTGGAATGGCAGAATAAATACCTTTTTACCCCAGCTATCATCCGCATTAGCGCGCTGAGTAAAAGGCGTGAGTAGCCCTGGCAGCATCATAATGACCATTACGAGCAAACTCAAACCACGGCCTAATCGTCCCCGTACAAACTTTTTCATCGATTACTCCTTAAAGTAACTCTCGCGCTTTCATGCGCAATCCCTCTAAAGGAAGGGTTTTGTTATAATTTTATTTTTCCAGTATTAGTTTGTCCGCATCGGTATACTATGCAGACGTTGCAGATCGGCGGTCTCAGCGAGAACGTCGATCAAATACTCACCAGCACGGATACTATTGCCATGCATATCTTTGCCATCCCAATTGATGGTAATTGCTTTGCTATCTGCGGCATCCGCGCTCAACTGACGGACTACCTTACCTGCGATTGTCTTAATTGTTACCGTTACGGTTGCCGGAATTGACACCGCACAAGTGATGGTAGCGCCCGCACGTTTATTATTAACGGTAGCGGTGTTCTGCGTGAACTGCAAGCGCGGTATTGTGCCACCGGCGGTGATAACGAACTGCCGTATGCCGCCGTTGCCGCTGTCAAATGTATAACTGGAAGCGGTACGCATATAGGTGCGCTTGCCGGTGCTGACATCGGTAATCATCAGGCTGGCGCCAGCAGGGAACTGCGTCATATCGGGCCAACTCACCTGTACTGGTACGTTGGTCTGACTGCAATACACATTGTACGTCCAACTATTGATGGGACTCGGCGTGCGCATATCAGTACCCAGGCGATTATCGGCGCGCGTACTAGTGGAGCCGACGAAGTAACTGGAGAGCCCGGTGGGGCTGACCGGTGGCTTCATCGCATTCAGGATTTCACGGGTGGTGACATTTCGGCTGGTTACGCCGAAGGTTGAACTATCCTGGGCACCCGGGATAATAGCCTTCATATTTATCTTCCACTCATTAGCGCTGCCGCGAATTCGCGTGGACGCTGGCATACTACGGTAGGCCAGCGGTACAAATTGATTAGGTACGAATACCAGCGTCGCTGCCTGATTAGCGTAGAGCCAATATCCCTGGTAGGGCTGCAACGGGACGCGGATTCCCTGCTCGGCTGTTATGGTACCAGCGGCAGGATTTTCCCATGGCCAAAGATTTGCGGCGTTCTGGTAACCGGGGTTGGTAGGATTAGTAGAATCCCACGACCAGATATTACCGGAAATAACGCCGTTTGCGATTGCCTCTTCAACTGTATAGGATACGTCGGCACCGTCGACCACCACTTTGCATTTGCCCCATTCAATTCCGTAGAGGAAGGGGTTGCCGATCAAGTTCCATCCCTGACGGATCGATATCGGGTAGGTCAACGTCTGGTCAAGCTTGGTGGCATCTCGCAAGGTGACCGATGTTGTGGAATCAAATTTTTGCCAGTAGCCTTCCCCGGCATTTAAGGTAACATCTCCATTAACAGCGAGGCGGTACGGGTTACCTGATGTAATAGTGGGGTCAAATTGCGCTAAGTTGACATTCGGCCCCAGCCCCAATGCCACTCGCGGATCCGCGTTAGCGAAGGTATAGGGGAAGCTGGACAAGTAAATGCCACGGCTATAATTGGAGGTTTCGATGGCCGGCACATTCACAAAGAATGTGCTGGTGATTGATCCACCTGGCGTAAAGTTAGCAGTAACCGTGACGGGGATCAAACCGCTTGCATCGCCAGTCGGTACCAGCTTCCAACTCACCATCTCATTCGCGTTGAGTTGTAATAAGCGATCTTGCATCTCGGGTACTTGCACGCTATAACTGAGGTTCTCGTTGTCATCCACTCGTAAGCCCTTTGATGGAGTAATAGTAGCATTAACGCGAACTAAGCCAGCTCCATTCTGCGAGTTGGTAAGATAAACACGGAGATTTGCCTTGGCCGGGCTATAGACGCCATTAACGGCCTTGAGCGATTCGTCACCGGCGATGGCAACGGCATAATGATCTTTATATGCAACACGCGCCCAATTGAGGCTGAAGTCGCCATCAATTACCCATTGTGCGCCCGGTGCCAGGGTGGTGAAATTACCATTGCCGTTATTGTAATAGTTGCCCACGGCGAAGCTCGGAGTGCCGGTGCTATCCAGCAGTGCGGTACCGGACTCGACGATGGGGAAGGTTCCCGGATTCAGCGCATTTACCCAATTATAACGCTGTAGCGAATCCAACGGCGCAAACACCAAGCGGGTGGGAACGGTGCGGGGGGCATCGTTAGTGCCCACCGTCAAACGTTGCACGGTTGACATCAGTGGTTTGTTATCGATCTCCGCGGGGTTAACATTATCCGGAGTATAACGGATATCCCACTCATCAGGGACATCGGTTCCGCTGAAGTCGCGAACATCGTTGAAAGCTCTCTTTGTGGGGATGATATAGGTAGCATTGGCCACATTTTTCCCGAGGAACTTAACGTTATTCACGGTGCGGAAGCCCACAAACCGGGAGGAGGGCGATTTATTGATAATGGTGTAGCTATAGTGCACCACATCGCGGATGAGGGACAGATGGATTTTCACATCAAAGCTATTGGTTGCATCGCCAGTATTCCACGTCATATCGGCCGTCTGTTTAGTTACATCCGGAGGCAATTGCGAGGAGGTGACTCCGCCCAGGCCTACCTGGAATTCACCTGTCGACCCCGGCACATAAAGATAGGCGAGGAATTTATTAATAATGGTGGCATGATCATCCTGTGAGTATTTTGGATCGCCGCCGGTAGTGCCGAAACACCAGGAACCGGTGGAGTCGACGGCAGTGCCGGTGGTGTCGGTACCAGAATGCCCGATACCAAGTCGTGCCACTGAGTTAGTCAGCATCCAGTAGGCATCCGGGGCTTCATCCAAGCCAGGGATATTGGCGATCCCACCGGTAGAGGTGACTTTAACCGTAGCAGTGGATGTGCCTGCCGGCGATGTTGCGGTGATGGTGAAGGTACCGCTGACATTACCTGCTGTGAAGATACCACCACCATTAATAGAACCACCGCCGCTGACTGTCCAGGTGACATTGGCAGAAGGTGTGGCAGTGAATGCCTGCGACATCCCATAAGCCACCGTTGCGGTGGCGGGAGATATCATCAATCCGCCCGTGGGGGTGATGATCACCACTGCCTGGGCGGTGCCATTACCATTCGTAAGTGTAACCGTTACATAATATACACCCGGAGTGGTGCCGGCGGTGTATAAGCCCACGTTGTCCACGGTACCACCGGCGTCGGCGGTCCAGGTGACACCCGTATTTGGGGTAGAACTGAACTGCACGGTTGTGCCGACATTAACCGAGGTGAGGCCCGGACTGATGGTCAACCCATTGCCATTCTGCACCACACGGACGGTAGCATTGGCGGTTTTCGTACCGGAAGTAACTGTTACCGTGTAAGTGCCTATGGTAGTACCGGCAGTGAAATTACCCGAGGCACTGATGTTGTTACCGGTGCCGGTAGTGGTCCAGGCGACCGCACCTTTAATATTCGTCGTAAATTGCTGGGTACCGCCCGCTTGCAGGGTTACCTGTAAGGGTCCGATGAGCATCTGCAGTACTGTGACATTGATTGTCACGCTGCCTGCCGGTGAGGACGCGGTGATAGTATAATCGCCCGGGGTATTACCAGCGGTGTACCTGCCGTTTGTATCTACATTACCCGTTGGATCGGTAGTACTCCAGGTAACCCCGGTATTGGGAGTTGGGGTAAACTGCTGCACATCGCCCATGGCGATGGTTAGTACGGTAGGCGTTACCGAAAGTTGCTGGATCGTTACCGTTGCATTGGCTGTGCCCGCCGCACTGGTCGCAGATATCTGTATCGAGCCAGTGGCGTCAACATTTACGGTGAGTAAACCAGTTGAAGATATTGTACCAGGCCCGGACGCCACGCGCCAGGTTACGTTATCTGGTGGGTTGGCGGTGAACTGTTGTGTCGCGCCAGGAGCCAGTGTGGAAGATTGCGGATTGATCGTCAATTTTGTCACATTGACGGTGACCGTAACAATATCCGTGCCACGTGTGGCTTTGACGGTGAAGGAACCAGCGGTATTGCCAGCGGTGAAGATACCCGCTTGGGTTATCGTACCACCGCCATTGAGCAATGACCAAACGACGCCATCGGAAGGATCAGCGGTGAAGGATACCTGTCCACCGGATGCCACCGAAGGGTTGGTCGGATTTACTGCGAAGGGTACGATAGTTACCGTAGCAGTGGCCGATCCTGCGTTAGAAGTTGCTGTAACCTGCACTGGCCCTAAAATAGTTCCCGCCGTAAATACACCAGTGTTGAAGCCGATAGTACCCATATTCGCCGGGCTGACACTCCATACCACATTGGTACTAGGGATAGCGGTGAAGGTATAGGACTTACCAGCAACGATATTTAAAGTAGTCGGGGTAATCGTCATCCCACCTGTTTGACTCAATGTCACGGTGGCGGTGGCCGTCTGTACATTATTTCGCGTCGCCTGAATCTGGATCGTGGTTACATTCATATTATTAGGCGCGGTGTAAACACCATTGGCGGCTATGGTACCCCCATTAGCAGTCTGCACTGTCCACGCAATAGTACCGTCCGCTGGAGTAGTAGCAAATTGATATGACTGCCCCGGACTCAAGGTGATATTACTTGGATTGATAGCAAAGGCCACTGAGCTCACAGTAATAGTCGAAGTTGCCAGCGTGGCCCCGGAATTAACATCCTTGGCTAATACATGGTAAGTACCCGCGGTATTGGGCGATGAGTACTGCACACTACTGGCATTATTCACGGTGTTGAGATTGGTATTGAATGTACCGCCATTTGCCTCGGTAATTGACCAGTTAACGTTTGTGACTGGCACCGTAGCGAGTGTGGTGCCGGCGGAATTAAGACCCAGCGTCAGCGTTGCCGGGTTGATGGAGACACTCCCAGTAACAGTAATCGTGGAAGTAGCTGTCGCGCCACCTGCTATCGTCGCTACCACATGGTAGGTACCGGCTGTGTTCGGTGCATTATATGTTACCGACGTTACACCTTGGCTATTACCGGTGAAGGTTCCACCATTCACCTCGGTTATAGAGAAATTCGCATTAGTAGATGGCGTGGTAGCAATTTGTACGGTACCACCCATGGTGACGTTAGTAGACGCTGGGGTCAACGCCACCGGTGCGGCAGTAACGTTAATGACGATCGGAGCGAATATATCTGCTGCATTGGTTGTGTTTACAGCGGACACGGTATATGAACCGGCAACATTACCTGCGGTAAATGTTACTGTTTTACCCGTAGTAGAGCTAAGAATACCACCACCATGGTTCCACTGAACGTTATCATTAAGGCCCAGAGTCGTAGCTGTTAATGTTACTGTCCCGCCAGTCTGTACGGTAGTAGTACTGGCCTGAATCGTCCCCGCCCGTAACGGCGGCAGACTGAGCATCACGATAAGGGCTACTACAAACACCCCCACCGTCCATTTACGCGATATATGCAATGACTTCTTGCTCATGCTCACTTATCCTCCGAGTGCACGTGCTGTCAATTGGACAGGAACGCTGCACCTTTTGCTGTCTGCCCATTTTCGGTCGATGCCGATAAATAACAAATGTACTGGCCATGTGCAACACGATGACCACGATTGTCTAGTCCGTCCCATTGAATGGTGAAATTCCCACCCGTTACTGCCTGCGCTGGCAGTCGGCGAATTAACGCACCGTTCATGGTTTTAATGTCTACGGTTATGTTGGATGTGTCGGAAATTGTACCACTTAATAATGCGCCGGTACCCATCTTCACCGCACTGGTAGCGGAGAAGAACAAAGCGCCAGGATTGCCGGGCACGGCGGTTATTTTGATCGTTCGTGCGGTTTCCGTCGCCCCTAATATCACCTGGTAGGAGGTGGTGCTGCGCATGTAGCGCTCTACCGTACCATCAGTCAATTTCAACAGGTACCCGGCGGGCACTGCAGTCAGGTCTTGCCAGTCAATGTCTATCTTGCTACCCGGTGTTCCATTAACTTGCAGCGTCCAGTTATAGGTGCTGCCGGGGGCCGGGGCTAGTAGATCGCGGTAAAGCGAAATCCCACGTGTTTTCGCCGCCAGGCCAATGCCGGCAGGAGACGTGGGAGGCGCTAGCAGATCAAGTCTAGCATCTACGCCGGATGTGGCGCCGGGGGCAACGCCCAATACGACACCTCCGCCACCCAACCCGGTGTTAGCAGTAGCATTAATGCCGAAGCTCCACTCGGTCGCGGAACCTCGCGTCCGTCTGCTTTCCGGTGCCAATTCTCGCGTGACCGGTTGCGGCTGGTAGGTAATATAGGCGCGGACAAATTGAGTACCGGCGCGCATATTTATCCAGTATCCCTGCCATGGCTGGAGATTACCATTCGGGTAGATCATCGCCGTATAGGCTTGTTTGTCGATATCCCAGCTATAGAGCACCGGGTCGACATACTTGAGCGTGACGGCATCTCCCATTGAATAAGTCTTACCATTCACCATTACCTGCAAGCTGGAATAGGGGATGGCGAAACTATATGGGTTGCCGATCATATTGAAGCCCGTTACGACCGGCAGGTTATACCTGGTAAGGCTGGAGGTAGAATCGCCGGAAAGTCTTACCGGAACGCTGGCTGGCTGATTTGCCTGCGCGGAGTAAAGCTTGAACCAAAAGGCACGTCCGGCTGGCATCACCTGTGTGGCGGTGTTTACATCGGTGGCGGCCCAGGCTGTGCTGTTAAAATCTGCGTTGGCCGGGACAAACTGATTATAGTATTCGTAGGCAAGGTTGAGGGGATTCCACCAGGCCAGCTTGATATTAGACGGCGAAATGGTGGGGAATACGGCATCAGCATTGCCCACGCCGATAGCTGGCAGTGAGAGCAGCATGAACTTATCAGCGTTAGTGACGGAGAGGACCTTCTCTTCCACGCGGAATTTGAGCACGGCATTAACCGCGGCACCGGTGATCTGATTTGTTGCATCGACAATCAGCTGGTGAGACATCCCCGGCACCAGCTCGCCAGGATATATCGTCAGGCTGCCATCGGTGGCATTGTAGATAACTGATGTACTCGCAACCGAAACACCATCAATGGTCACCTGCAATGAGGATGGGGTAAGCCCGACTGCGCTGGCGCGTAATACCGGTGAGCGGACATAAATGGTGGAATTCGCCGCCGGGTCGCGGAAATTAATCAACGAGGTTGCCGGATTGTAAGACGACAGGTCAGCAATTACGTCCAGCCCGGCATAGTGGATATTGCCGATGTCTATATTGGATGGGCCACTAGAATAAGTTGCCGTTGAGGGAGTGGTATTAGCTCCCAGATGGGTAAAGTTAGTTGTGCCCGGCATGACAATCTTCTCTACTGGATAGTATTGATACTTACTACCAGATGCATTGTAGGTCTTAATTGTCAATCCACCCGGAGTGAGGGGATAGATGCGCGGGTGAGTGGCGCTCAATTGCAAATCGTGAGCGCTGAAAGTCCCGATATTATCGTCCACATGATAGACAATCATACCCGATTCATCGATATATTGATCGTAGCCAATTTTTGACCGATTCTCCAACAGGAAGTACTCTTTAGAGTTTTCATCCCCATTCGGGAACATACGATAAATCGCCGCTCCAGTTGCCGTCGCCTGTGGTGAGAGTTTCACTCCGACGAGGCGCTGGTCGGTTACATTAATGACATTCGCCCAGCCAGCGAGAATTTTATTCCATGCATCCGGATGCGAAGGCTTGCTGGAATATTGAATTTCACCGTCTGTGTGAGGAATGAGCCACGGATTACCTTCGTCATCGCCAACCCTGGGGAGCATCCAGCCGTCTGCCATCAGCGAATATTTGCCGAGACTAACACCACCTGTGTAGGTAGTGTCGTAGACATTCTGCATGCCCAGTGCGCCACCTATTGACCAGGCCCAACTCCCCAGTACATCCCACCAGTGCGGAATAAAGACATTGGCGGAGGCGAACTGCCCGGGATCCTTCTCAAATTTCAGGAAGTCAACCTGCGGGGTTGTCCCATCAAAGACACCCGGATTGGCTGCTTTGATAAAGGAATCGCTGCTCATGGTCTCGGGAACTTGCACCCAGCCAGCGATATAGGAACCATCCTGCATCGGCACCGCTTGCGCGTAAGGTACCTGAATGAACTGGGTAGTGAGATCGCTCGACGTTGCATTCAAGCTGATCTCTAACGCAGACCCAGCGTGGATGATCATTACTACATCGTAATAGCTGTATTGAACACCAGGGGTCAGCTTGGCAATATCTGTAATCATGCGCGCTGCGCGTGTCCCATCGCCTAGTATAATGCTCTGATCGGCTGCGTAATTCGCAATGGAATCCGGCAACGAAATTTTTGTGGCCAGATCCGGTGAATTCTGATCAAAGTAACCCACTAGTTTAATGCGTTGGGCGGATACTTCACTATAATACTGTGACAGCGCCGTCAAGCGATCCTTGAGATAGCCTGGCTGGACGGCTGGTCCCCAGGTGCGGTACGGCATTTTACCGTTGCCCGAGGTGTTCGGATCGGTGTCGGAGAGGAACTCCACCGGAATGGCGAGTACCCGAATCGGCCCAGATGTTGTCACCTGGCGCCCGATGACATGTGGCGCCACGCGTGCGTTGCTACCAGCAGTGGCGGGCAACGTGAAACGCGACGTCGCCGGCGCGGCCACGGGAGACCACGGGGCCATCGGCAAGGCGTGCGCGGGTAACCCGGACACCAGGAAAGTTGCCCCTACAAAGGCAAGGAGTATGGTTAACTGTGACGCGAATCTATTCATCCCACATCCTCAATCGCAAACACCTGGCCGATTTCTCGGTCAGGGTTGGCGAAGGTATTACTAATAACTAACGACATTCGCGATAAAATCATTTGCTTCGTCGCAATAGAATATTATCGTTCCCTGCCTGCATGATGTATGAGCCGGATGACCCCTTGGGAATTGCCTGTCCAGCACTGAGCAAGCCCCCCGGGCTACGTATCTGCCGCGGTGTAGCGGAGAGCTGGTGCATATAGGGATCGCAATAAACGTATCCATTCCAATTGGGGTTGTTGATCGCCTTTGGTAAAGCGAAACCGTCCGCCCGTGACCCGTAGCGCCAGTACAAGTTGCCTGCGCTGGTACCGAAGAAACTGCTCAATTCGGCCTGCGTGACAGTCGCTTGCACGTAGTTTGTAGAACGAATGCCGACAAGAGAAAGGATGGTGCTGTTATTGCTGAAGCTACTATCAGTGGATATTTGCAATTTATATGATGTAGCCCCAGGAACAATATTGGTACGATAGACGCCATCCAGCGGAACCGAGCCATTGGAAGGTGACTGGAGCGTCGGCGGGGCCAACATGACGCAGCGTTGCGTGTAATCCGAGCTATTGCTCAGGACTAACTTATAGGTTGGCAGGCCTCCGGACGAAACCGGTATCGAGGTATCGATATTGTATGAGAGTGTGCGAATGAAGTAACTGGCGGAATCACCTGGGTTCATCGGCACAAAGCGGGTAGTGACGGCAAAAGAAGAGTTCTGTATCGTCATCATGGGATCGCCGGCGCTGGTAATAGGATCCGTCAGATTGGTGCTGACCGGAATAACCGGGGCTGAACCAGTGACGGTATCTAACGATACGGTATAGGACGTTGAGCGCATCGGCTTGGTTGGATCTTCCGCTAATGGGCCACCACGATCTTCAAACCAGGAGATTCCCGGCTGCACCAGCGCAATAGGGGCGTTCGGGTTAGAATCGCGATAGAGCAGATGAGCGATTACATTACTACTGGAAGTCGGGCAATTAATCCGTATTTCACCACTGGGCATCTTGGTCGCGTCAGCCACGGGGAAGGCGGTTACCTTGCCTGAATTCGCCGGGTTGTTCTGATTCAAACCCGAGCTAATCAGATAATAGAGACCTGCAGCACCCAGCACTGGAGGTAAATTCCTACTTAATAATTTCCCAAAGCCGGCGGCGCCACCACCCTTGCTTACTGGATGATCCAGCGAGAAGATGGGGATAGCTTTATCGCCAATCGCGATTCCATTGTTTCCGCCTTCTACCACACGCGCGACAGAAGTGAAAGAATCCGCTGAGACAATCTCAATTGTTCCTGTTACCGTCTCGAAACGCAGGGTGGTAAGGCGCATACCTTCACGCATACCCGCAACCGAGCCGAGGTTGATAGTGACTGTGCCATTGGAGGGGCTGGCCAGGACATTGGCAACTTGGAAGCGCGTATTGATGATACTGTTGGAGATACTATATGCTGTCAGGGACACCGCCTGGCTTACCATCTCGACATTACTGCCGTGATAGTCCTTCCGGGGCGCGCTCTTCTGCACAATACGTCCACCCGCTATCGGGTTTCGTAATATGCGGCTGATGAGTGAGTAACTCGTCGTCACCTCGGCATAGGTACCTTCGGCGCTCTCATTGATTGTTACTTTCTCAATGTTGCCATTGACGCCGTAGTTAGCCTTGAGTTGCGCACATATCACCGATACCGCCGATATGGGAACTGGCGGGTTCAGCATCTGTGCCCCGACGTTCACCATCTCGGATTTCTTCACCACGTCGTACAGGCGCGTGGCGGTAAGCTCAAACATCAGCTTGTTTGAGAGTTCCTCACCGATCGCCCCAGTAGAGAATTTCGACGAGTTGCCGAAATCAACTACCACGAGGCGCGGCAGAGTATTCTCATCGCCAGCACCTAATTTCTCATAGGGAGAACCCCCTCCCTGCGCCTGCGCTGGTTGAGAAGTTAGCGGCATGAGAAATGATACCAGCAAAAATGCACCAATGATGCCGGCCATCGAACGCCCTAAGTGTCTACACATCCATTTATCCATGGTAGCGATTGCTCCTTTTCTCTTCCCCTCGCGATACGACCACGGTGAGGACGTAGATCTGCAATTGTTCATAAAGAATTTCTTCCTATTCTCAACATACTGAAGGAACCTTATATCTGAATTCTACACAGAATTCAGATTTCCTTCTTGATTCCAGAAATATTCTACCTTTATGCTCATTTGAGCATAAAGGGGGTCGTCGTGCGAATCACACGCCCCATATTATCCGTCACTTTCACTTCACAGTTGTAAATACCACGTGGCATCAATCTGCCGTTATCATCCTTGCGATCCCAGATTACTGTGTTGACTCCAGCATTTGCTGGTACCCCGTTTAGCAGGACTTTACGGAATACCCCCTGGATTAAGGTGACGGTGACGTCAGCCGGTGCCGAGAGACTGTATTTCACTACCACACCATTACGTACTAATGACGCCTGAACATTGGTGATAGAAATCCCCGCCGTTCGCGCGCCGACGGTTACCTCGAAGCTACGCACTTCGCCTACCTGCGCGGCGCGGAAGGAGTAGCCAGCGACGGTATTCATATACTGTTGCTGTCCGGTAACTGTGTCGCGCAGAATTGCCTGCATCCCGCCCGGGAGTTGAACTTGCAATTCTGGCCAATCAATAGTTATGTCACTGGCGGTGGTATTGGCGGTCACCGTGAACACCCACTTCTTCTCGCCGCCGCTGGCGCTGCGTATATCCGTGGCATACTGGCCGTTATTGATTCCCCAGTCCTGGTGCGGGAAGGCCAGCACGGCCGGAGCGGAGTCCGGGGCGGGCGGTAGCCGGAAGTCGGTAGTATTATCGAAACCATCGTGGCCAGCAGAGGATACGCCGAAGTAATGGCAGTTATCCTTCATTCCATTGGCATTTAGGTTCAGTTGGACACGCCACTCACCTGACTGCGCCACGGAGCGCCTCGTCACGGGATTGATGGTACGCACAGCCGAGCGATTAGAGATGTTCAATACGCACTGATTAGCGGCGAACACCCAGTAACCGGCATATGGCTGCATGATGGTGACTATCTGATAGCTGGAACCATTCCAGCCGTAGACCGCCCCACCGATTAACGCGGGTATAGTGGTCTGGGCGTTCTGGAAGGTAACTGTCCCGGCTGGTGAAGTTACGCTGCAATCGAAGAGATCAACCGCGAAGGGGAACGGATCCCCTACCAGGTTCCAGCCCGCTTGCAGCGGCAACGTGAACGGGGCGGTGGTATCCACCGGGGTGCCTTCAGTTTGTACTGTCAACGGGGCGTTCAGTTTCATCCAGTAGGCTTTTGCCGGCTGGAGTAAAAGCGTGCCCGGCCCGGTATACATCTGATATGTACTGCCGATGTTGTCGTAATTACCGGCAATTTTATTGTACAAGGTGGTGGTATCTGTACCGAGCAACTCGGGGAAATCCTGCGTATAGGTACCCGGGAATGAGTAGAGCATGGTGCCAGGACGTAGGGTCAATAACGGATCCAGGCGATATACTTGCCCGGTAATTATCTGCCCCGGGGCGATAGCCAGTGACTGTATAATTGTCTTGCGCCCGGTGTAACTCAGGCGTATCTGATACGAGCCTGGCTGCAGGGTAAAGTCAATATTCGATAAAGTACCGCTGCCGCTGAAGGCGCTGGCGGTAGTTTTACTGGTGATCACATTGCCGGAGGCCAGAATTTCCACCGTTACCCCACCGAGTGCACTAGCGGAACTACCATCGTATACCTTCAGGAATACTTGCCCGGCACCGGTACCACCATTGACGTTGGCCATGGTGATAGTGATGTTGGCTCCAGTGGCGGGGAGATAACTGACTACCTGGGTAGCGCCAGCGAATCCGCTGGCGGTGGTAGTGACGGTATAATCGCCCACCGCCAGCCCGGCAAAGGTAAAGCTGCCGTTCAGGTCACTGGTGGTAGAGCTGATGAAGGCGCCATTCAATGTCAGCGCGACACCCGCGCCCACGATGCGGATGCCATCGCTGCCGACCACGGTGCCGGAGAGCTGATTGGCGACTACTACATTACTGCTGAACTGGAGATCAACACGTTTAACTTCGCCCGCGGATACCACCGGGTCAGGCGTGGCAGTTGCGGCAGGGCCGCCCAGTGAATCCACCGCGCTAACCGCATATTGGCCGCTATCGAGGTTGGTCAGCTCGTAATGCCCAAGGGCATCGGTAATAACCGGCTTGGGGGTAGAACCGCCACCCACCGGCACGGCCGTCACCATGGCATTGGCCACCGGAGCTGTGCCGCGCTTTACGTAGCCCCAGATGGTGCTGGTATTGATGTCGCGATAGATGAAGAAGCTGGTATCCACCGAGCTGGTAACTTTGCTCCCCACTACGGGGATGTTACTCTTCTCCAGGGTGCCGAAATAGCCCGTGGCAGTGACTTTGGCGCGGTAATGTGCGCCTGGACGCAGGCCATACACGCGGTAGGTGCCCGATGCATCAGTGCGCGCAGCCGCCACTACACGGACGATATCCGTGGCGGAGGTGGCACCGGGGGTTACTTGGCTGATTACTACCAGCGCATCTTCCACCGGCTTCAGACTATTCTCCTGAACTACCGTTCCCTTGATGGAGCCATCCATCAGCCAATCCAACGTGTCCCCTGCCGCTTGCGCTCGTACATGGCTAGAGATGTCTTCATAACCGAAAGACCAGAAGGCGGTGCGCCCGCCGCTACTAGTTAACTCGCGTGTGATGGCAACGATATCCGTCGCGGTGTTATCATTAGATGCGGCGATGGCCGCTACTGCCCCGCCTGTCGGGCTGATGACGTCCCACGTTCCCACCGGGTTCGTCAGATTACTGGTAACGTACTGGCTGGGATTCGAGTTGCGCGGCAACTTCGCCGTGCCGATGACCGGCCAGCGTTGCGCGGCGAGCGAATCGCCATACCAGCTACTGGAAGGGAAGGCAGATTTTTGCAGCGCAAATGGCTGATAATTCAACGATATCGATGAATTACCTTTCAGATTCGTCATCGCCAGCGTCTGTGACACCAGCCGGGCACCGATGGTACTGGTGAGGAAACTGTTGGTTTTGGTACCTTCAGCGGTGAGGCTCTGTGCCAGATCTTTGCCGATAACAAAGAGACGACCGCCATCTGTGACGAACTGCGACAACTTATTCTGTACCGATGTTTCCAGAATAGAACCGGTATAAGGTTGGACACCGGGGCTATTCTGTACTGGGTACATATGGTACAACGGGTTTGGCGATGCCCATACTATCATCTTATCGCCGTTCTTCACTGCCAGCGGAGTACGCTTGTCGGACAATGATACCTGCGTTTGGATAGTCGGTTTATACTGGGTGAGTACCGAATCCGGTACTGCGCCGCGGCATATCACGCGCCAGACATCGGCCCCGCCGAATTCGCCAGCGGCAGTGAACGGGGAGATTGTCGCCGGATCGCCGGTGCCACCGGTGAAGTAGTACATGCTGTTTAGATAAAAAGCGGGGTCATAGGTCATGGCAGCGGGCGGTAACCCCTGCGAGAGGAAACGCTGGCCATCAAGGTAGTCATCCACGAAAAGGATATTGCGGCCGCCGGTAAATGGTTGCGTGGTAAAGCCACCGACATTGTCGAAACGGCGACGGTTGCCATGCCAGGCGAGTAGCGCATCCTGCTGCAGGTGCGCGTTATCCTCTACAATCACATCCAGGATCCAGTCATTGGAAAGATTGAAGGGGGAGGAGAAGTGGCAACTGTAGATGCCATCATTAGCGATGACATCGCCGTTGATCCCCACCGGGCCATTGTCGCGCATCTCCACCCAGTGGCTCGGGACTTCCGGATACCCCTGACCTTCGTCGAAGAGGCGTGGGGTGCCCGCACGGGCATAGTATCCCGGATTGCTGGTTTCCTGTGTGATATCGAGGAAGTTATTCGTTTGTGGGTTAAAGGGAAGGAACTCTTCCGGATGAGAACTCGGCGTCTGATTTCCCGAGGTGTCTATGTCGGAGCTGAGAGTGGTGATAACATGGTTGACACCCTTAACATCGAGCTCCGCGGGATCCGGGTCTTTTACCTGCAGCCAGACGTGGGAGACGCCGGAGCCACCGTCACGCACCGGGACAGTCACCGTGATCATTTCGCCGGCATTGAAAGTTTTATTTTCATTGCCCACTACAGCCTGGGCGCGATAGCTTTTCGGCTGATCGGTTATGTAGGGAGCAGCGGAATCGTCGGTGGAACCGAGGAATATCTGCAAATGGCCGTTATCGAGGCGATCAAAGAGAATCTGGTCGGCTTTGGCAAGCACTGGGTTCGGGGCCGGGTTAAGCATATCCAGGAAGGTACCAGTGGAGGTGAAGCTCGGAGTAGCCGGCCCGGAATTCAATTCACCGCCCGCGCCCATGATCCAGATCTTCTTCCCGTTACCACCGCCGGCATCGGCACGGGTGGAGAGGAAGACGATGCGCCCATCGGCTGTACCCCGTGGGAAGGTGTCATCACCATTCTGGGGGGTCGAGAGCTGAAATGGATCACCGCCGCCGGAAGGAATGGCGTCGATGCGCGTATGACTGCCCGGATTGATATGGGAATAAGCGATGATACCTGCCGGATAGGCGGCGGAAACCACCACTGTCGGCTGGCGATTGTCGCCCACATTTGTCAACACACGTGGCGCCGTATTTCCAGTAAGGGTGAGCGCATAAATCTGGGCGGTATTAGTAAAACCGGTCACCATGTCGAAATACAATTCACTGGCGGAGGCAGGAACGGTCAATGTGAAGATTGAGTTGGTGACCGGACCATATAGTATAGTCTTCGTCCCCGTGCCCACGTTGATGCTGGCAATGGAGTAACTGGTGGTAGCGAGGTCCTGCAATACCGCAAAAATGGCGGTACCCGAAGGTGCCCAGGCAATTGCATTTACCGTATAGTTCTCCGCAATAGCCTGTGGGTATACTAATTTCAGGCCGCTACCTTGCGGAGTGATGGTATAAATAGCGAAACGTCCGGCTCCGTTAGGGCCGATGGCGTCAAGCTGACCATCATTATTGCTATCCACACCATTAGAGAGGAAAGCGATTCTATCCGCGTTAGGTGACCATGTTGCGTACTTCTGGTCGCTATTGGGCGCATTGGTGAGGTTGACGAAGGAAAGCCCTCCGACGCCACGCATAGACGCAGATTTATTGACTACAGAATTGGCGGACACACCGGCAGTCTGTGCAAGAGAGGCATCGCGCCCACCCAGACATAGCGTGACCAGTGTTACGAACAATGTCGCCAATAGTAACGAGACACCCGCTCTTCGGGCTTTCGATACAATGCCCCGATTATTCACGCGCGCAACTCCTTTTTTACTCTCGGCCGGAGTAGATTCGGGGATTATTACCCGGTAAAATCGTTATTACCTACACTAGATAACGATTGATTATAACAACAGGTTATCAGATTGACAAGCATATCGCTAATATTTCCGGGTTTAGCGGGCTTTTTACCCCAATAATTCATGATATAACTGCTTAATCTGCTGAATTGTCGCTGATATCTCACCAGAATTATCGATGATATAATCAGCGCGAGCTGTTTTTACACCAGTTGGTAACTGGGCCGCTATCCGCGCTTCGGCCGCTATCCGGGTATACCCGCGTGTGGTCATCAACCGGGTGATCTGTTGCTCCCGTGTGGCGACCACGGCAATGACGGCATCAAAACGAGCGTCTGCCTCTACCTCATACAATAATGGTACTGCTACGATAATCAGCTTCTGTTTGCCTAGCGTTAGGATCTGATGAGCCACCTCGGCAAAGATCGCCGGGTGCGTAATCGCTTCCAGCCGTCGACGCTCGTTGGCACCGGCAAAGATGAGTTGGGCGAGTTTCTCCCGGTCGAGTTCACCATCCGGACGGAAATATTCCGCCCCGAATGCTGTCTTAATGGAATGCCAGACCGGCTCACCCGGTTGGGCAAGCTGCCTGGCAATCACATCAGTATCAATGATCGGGACACCCAGGTCACGAAAATAATCCGTCACCAGTGTTTTACCGGAGGCAATGCCTCCGGTAAGTGCGACAATCACTCTTTTACTTCGCTCTCTGTTGCTTCGACTTCTTCCGCAGTTACCACGGGTTCTGCCGACTCAACTTCTTCGACTTCGGTGGCTTCTTCCATGCTTGTCGGCTCTACAGCAGCAACTTCATCTTCAAACTCTTCTTCTTCGTTGAAGACGTTGCCGAGCATGTCGCCGATAGTCATTCCGCTTAGCGGGGCGCTCTGCACATAGGTGCTCGCTTCGCTATTCTCATCTAACATGGCCACCTGGCGTAGACTTAAGGTCATGCGGCGCTCGCCAGCACGCACGTTGATGATCTTCACCATCACGCGCTGATTGGCTCCCACCACCTCTTCGGGCTTGCGGATGCGGTGATCGGCCAGCTCGGTGTTGGGGATGATACCCTCGATACCGTGATCCAACGCGACAAACGCGCCGAAGGGCACCAGACGGGTGACAATACCCTCGACATCGTCGCCGGTAGCGTAGAAGTCATCCACATGCTGCCAGGGATCGGGCAGGATCTGCTTCAGACCGAGGCTGATCTTCTCGTTCTCCGGGTCGTATTTCAACACCATGATGTCGATCTTCTGGCCGGGCTTCACCACGTCGGACGGGTGATTAACGCGGCTCCAGGACATCTCGGTGACGTGCAGAAGACCATCGATACCACCAAGGTCAACGAAAGCGCCGTAATCGGTGACGCGGCGTACGACGCCACGGCGGATCTGGCCTTCTTCCAGGGTATTTACGGTGACGTCGCGACGAACCTTGCGCTCTTCTTCGACCGCTTTCTTCTGCGAGACGACCACGCGCTTGCGGTGACGGTCAACCTCGATTACTTTCAGTTTGATGCTCTGTCCGACAAAACGGTCCAGCGCATTGACGTTCTTGGTGGATACATGGGATGCCGGCAGGAAGCCGCGCATGCCCAGGTCAACAACCAGCCCGCCCTTAACGCGATCGATGACCATAGCGGTCAACGTCTCGTTCTCCTCGAAGGCCTGTATAATGTACAACCAGGCACGCTCATAATCGGCTTTCTTCTTGGAAAGCACGATGTTGCCGCCACGGTCGCCATTGTCGACGACATATACATCGATGGTATCACCGACGGATATATCCAGAAAATCCTGTTTGGAAAGCTCGTCGGGCGGTACCAGACCTTCCGACTTGGCTCCTACATTCACCAGTGCGCCTTGCTCATCAATGCGCTCTACGGTGCCGGAGACAATCTCTCCTGAACGAAGGCCCTTCAGACCCATCTCCTGCGCCAGGAGTAACTCTTCCATGCTCTGGAAGGCTTCCACTTCCGGAGCGCTCGCCGCGGCCTGTTTCACTATTGGTGAAGTCGGCGTTGACTGCGTCTTCTCGTCCTGCTCACTCATAGCCATATCCTCTCAAAGTAGTAGAATTGTGGGATCATTGCCCACATCCAGGTTTTCCTGGGGTTAAGACATTTCGTACCGGACAATTTACCCGGTCACTGGTGCCACCTGCTCCATAAAACAAGGTCACCCTGCGACTGTCCGCAACCAGATCACCTCTCGAACACTTAACTTTACCGTATATGAAAAAAAAGAGCAATAGTTTTGCACGTTTAATCCCGACAATCTTCACAATTGGTGGAGATAGTTTTGATTATCCGCGGGGATATTAGCAGCAATTCTACCGCGATGGCAATAATTCGCACAAAATCCCCCATATGCCGTAAAATATGGCTATCATAGCGAAGCGGGAGGCAGACGATGAAGATAGCGCTGGCACAGATAGATTGTCGGCTGGGAAATATCCCGGCTAATGCGGCGACGCACCAGGGGGCGCTAATTGCGGCGCAGGAGCAATATGCCGATTTCGTCGTCTTCCCGGAGCTAAGCCTCACCGGCTACCGGCTGCGCAGCAATATCCATCGCGTGATGCTCGATGATGACGAACTCGACGCGCAGTGGGCGGCTATCGCACCGATATACAAGGTTGACAACGAGATCTACTGCCTGCTGGGCTATGTGGAGCTGACGCGGCGGGCGGCGTTGCACAACACCATGGCATTGCTGCGCGCGGGGGAGGATCCGCTCTTCCGCCACCGCAAAGTCTACCTGCCCTCCTACGGCATGTTCGAGGAGGAGCGCTACATGCGCCCCGGCGACCGCTTCCGTGTTATTGACATCACCACCCGCGCGGGTGAGAACTGGCGCGTGGGGGTACTCTGCTGCGAGGACGCCTGGCACAGCAGCGCCTGGACGATCATGCAAGCACGCGGCGTCGACCTGGTGGTGGTGCCCAGCGCCTCCCCGGGCCGGGGCGTGGAGAGCGAGCGGCTGGGCAGCCAACGGAGCTGGTACGGCATCCTCGGCACGCACGCAGAGCAGGCGGGCTGCTGGGTGGCATATTGCAACCGCGTCGGCTTCGAGGACGACATCCACTTCTGGGGCGGCAGCGCCCTCTTCGCCCCCACCGGCGAGATCGTGCAGCAGTCCCCGCTGCTGGAGCCGGACATGCTGGTGGCCGAGATCGACAAACGCGCCATCACCACCGCCCGCCTGCTCACCCCCTTAAGCGCTAGCGAGGACTGGGCGCTGACGATCCGGGAACTGCAAGGGGCTTATGGGGAGAAGATTGAGGAGTAGGGCATCGTAGCATGGGCGTCTCGCCCATGAACACGGGGTTGCAATTCCGAGCCTCATATTTTCGCTGGGATTGAAATCCCGGCTGCAGGGCGCTACGCGCCGGTCGTCCGCCTTCGCGGACTATTTCTGATTCGATGGTTTCTGAATTGGAAGGATGCTGATGCGAAACAATAAGATCGAGGTTTATATCCATTTTGTGTGGGCTACCTACGACAGATTGCCTACCTTGACGGCGAATATAGCGCGAGGCGTATACCGGAACATTGAACATGAGGCGCAGAAATTGAACTGTGACGTGCTGGCGATAAACGGAATCTCAGACCACGTACATGCATTGCTGAAGATGTCTACCACTGTTTCTATGGCAGAATGTGTAAAAATGATGAAGGGCGTGTCCTCGAAATATGGGAATGAAGCTATACTGCATGAAGAACTATATCAACAATCAGCGGAAGCATCATGACGAAAACATGCTCCGCACCGATTTAGAAGAATGCGGAGAGTATAACGACAATAAGACCAGGTAGCCGACAGGTGAACTGCTATCAATGAAACAAGTCCGCGAAGGCGGACGACCGGTCGAAGATCATGAGCTTGTCGAATGACAGTGCCCTGCAGCCGGGATTTCAATCCCAGCATAAGACGATTAATGAGGTAAATAACCAATGCCAAAATCAAACATATTGAATATCAACCCCGACCTAGTTCGGCGGATTCTGGTGAACGCCATTCGCCACACGGGCGAGTCTATCACCGGTAATGCACGTGGGCGCTGGGTGGTGAACCTCTCCGGCGGGCTGGACTCGGCCATCGTCGCCTTCCTGGCGGCGGAGGCGGTGGGGGCGGAGAACGTGCGCGCGCTGCTGCTGCCCTACCGCACCTCGGTGGCCGCCAGCCGCGACGACGCCATGCGCGTGGTGGAGGCGCTGGGGATAGACTACCATGTGAATGAGATCACCGCCGCGGTGGACGGGCTCTATACTGCCAAGGGGCTGGATATCGCCGAACAGAGCGCCCGCGCGCGCGGCAACGTGATGGCGCGCACGCGCATGATCTTCGGCTACGAGGAGTGCGAGCGCTGGGGCGCGTTGATGATCGGCACCAGCAACAAAACCGAGGCGCTGCTGGGCTACACCACTATCTGGGGCGACAGCGCCAGCGCGCTCAACCTCATCGCCGACCTCTACAAGACGCAGGTGCGGCAACTGGCGCGCAGCATCGGCGTGCCCGAGGTGATCCTGGAGAAAGCCCCCAGCGCCGACCTGGAGGCGAACCAGACCGACGAGAGCGACATCGGCTTCAGCTACTTCGCGGTAGACAACGTGCTGGTGCGCTTCGTGGAGCACCTGATGACGCCCGAAGAGATAATCACCGAGCTGGAAGCCACCCAGGGCGACCGCGACATAGACTGGCGCGCCTGCGTGGCCAAACTATGCGGCGTATGCACCCCGGAAAAGATGCGCCCCGGCCTGGTGGATATCATGGAATTCAAGCGCCGCCTGACGCCGATAGTCCCCAAAATCAGCCGTGCGACTATTGAGACGGATTATCGGCCACCGAAGCAGTGGGGGCGGTAGTCTGAACCCGTATTTTCTGTCTGAACCCAGATTTTCTTGATTATAAGGATTCTCATGATAATCTCTTATCCATGGGGTTATTCTCCTGTCGGTCATGCTAGCCCAGTTATCAGGGGAATCATTATAATCCCATAAATCTGGGTTCAGACAATTTTTTTACTTGTGATTCAGCATCAAATCCAGATCCTCCAGCAGGTTCTGCAGGTCTTCCTCATGCTCTACCTCGTCGGTGAGGATGGTTTGTACCATCAGGTAGGTTACCTCGTCTTTGCCGCGCGTCAGGTTGAGGATCTTCTGGTAGACTTCTATGGCGCACTGCTCGCCGGCGATGTTCTGCTCCAGGATGATGCGCTCGTAGGGGTCATCGGGGGCATCAAAGCCGCAGTTGGTGTGGTTTAACCACTCCTGCGGGCTGGTCACCGGCACACCACCGAGCTGGATGATGCGGTTGGCCACCAGGCCGGCGTGGCGCAGCTCGTCCAGCGAGTGCAGGTTCAGCTCCGCCATCACCGCATCCTTCGTCGGGCCCTTCACCAGTTTGGCGCCCAGCCAGTACTGGTAGTAGGCCAGCCATTCATCCGAGTACGCTTTATTCAGCGTAACAATAAGATCGTCAACCGACAATCCCACAATTTCTCTACCTCTAGTTCCCATAGTTGCCTCCTTAAATGTGTCAAAATTTCACTTTCCATCTCAGTATGTCACATATTTCAGTTCATCGATGTCAATCCCTGTCATACAATTACGACAATGAGCAGTACGTCAAACAAAATAATCTAATAGCATCTTTGCCCTGCTGACGTAAACCCTCAAATATGTTACGCTAAGGTCATGCGGTGGAGTAGCTGGCATAATCATACGGGTGATGAGCGGTTCTCTTATTGTGCGGATCGTGATATGACGCTAGCTGTCTACCGGAACGCGCTGAAAAATGGCCATTACGCCGCTTTCGCTATCACCGAGCACGCTTTTGCCCTCGCGCTCCCCGGGGATTGTTGTTGGCCGCACCAGTGGTACTACACCCCCGAGGCGCTGTGGAGCCAGCCAGCGTTCCGCGCGGAGAAGACTGAGCGTTTTCTGCAGCGGATCGCGGAAAACCGCGATGGGGAACAACTGTTCTTCGGCATGGAGGCGGAGATCGCCGCCGACGGCTCCTTCACCCTCGATCCACTGCTGCGTCCGCACCTTGATCTGGTCATCGGCTCCATTCATTTCCTCCCCGGCACTCCCGACCCGGTGGCGGAGTACCTGCACCAACTGGATATGTTGCTGCAGCATGACTTCGACATCCTCGGCCACCCCTTCCGCCTGCTGGAAGAGCAGCTAGGTGATACGCGGATACCCGAGGAGGCGCTGGTAGAGACCTTCCGGCGCGCGGCGGCCAGGGGGGTGGCGGTGGAGATCAACGGGCATTCCACCTGCTGGGGCGATGTGGAGATCCTGCGCCGCTCGGAGGAGTACGGTTACCGTGTGGCCTTCGGGCTGGATGCCCACCATATCCACGAGTTGTCGATGTACTCCTATTTTGAAAATGTAGTGCAAAGGAGCGGGGTAGAGCTGCAGAAGCTGAAGTTATTCGCACCTGCTGGTGTGGTTAATGGTTGTCTGTGAAGAGTTCTCGCTGGGATTGAAATCCCGGCATCGGTATTGACACCACGCGCTAAAGCACGTGGCTATAAGATCAAGCACCTTGAAGGGCGCTATCATTCAATTCAGAAAAGTCCGCGACGGCGGACGACCGGCGTAGCCCACCAGCCCAGTCGTTCACGGCTGGGCGAACGGGCTGGGCGTTAAAAACGTTAAGATTGTATGAGCCCCCCGTTGTCAATGTCGGCAAAAGCAAGTAGAATGAACTGGAAGTAAAACCATTATGAATATACTACCGGATTCCACGCAGGCTATTGAGCGCCTTTCCCACTCCGACACCCCGGTGTCGCCGGTAGACCTTACCTACGAGGAAGATGATGATGCCGTACACGACGAATGTGGTGTGCTGGCAGTATATGCCCCCGATATGGAAGTCGCCCGCCTCGCCTTCTTCGGCCTTTTCGCCCTGCAGCATCGCGGGCAGGAGTCCGCCGGTATTGTGGCCACCAACGGCAAAGAGTTCTCCATGGTGCGCGAGATGGGGCTGGTATCACAGATATTCGACGAAGCCGCACTCTCCAGCTTGCACGGCTACGCGGCTATCGGGCACACCCGCTACTCTACCACCGGCAGCAGCTTACTCTGCAATGCCCAGCCGATTGTGCTGAACACCGAATTTGGCCCCATGGCGCTGGCGCATAACGGCAACCTGGTGAATACCGAGGTATTGCGCAAAGAGCTGCAGGCCTACGGAGTGGAATTTGATAGCACTACCGACAGCGAAGTAATGGCACGGCTCATCGCCTATGAAACTAAAAATCACCCGTCGCTCCCGGAAGCAATCCGCGCCTCCATGGCGCGGATGCAAGGGGCCTACTCGGTAGTCGTACTCACACTGGATTCGATATACGGTTTCCGCGATCCGTGGGGCATCCGCCCGCTCTGCCTGGGACGTATCAATAGCCACCAATTCGTCATCGCCTCCGAGCCGTGCGCGCTGGATGTGGTGGGTGCCGTCTTCATGCAGGAGGTGAGCGCCGGTGAACTGGTCACGCTCTCCAATGGGAAAATTAAATTTGAGATGCTGGCGACGGAAACGCATCCCTCCATGTGCATGTTCGAGTACATCTACATCGCCCGCCCGGACAGCCACATCTACGGCCGATCGCTGCACCTTTCACGGCGCCGCATGGGGCAGGAGCTGGCGCGCGAGCATCCAGTGGACGCGGATATCGTCATCAGCGTGCCGGACAGCGGCACCCCGGCGGCCATCGGCTACGCCGAGGCATCACGCATCCCCTACGGCGAGGGGCTGATTAAAAACCGTTACATCCATCGAACCTTCATCCAACCCGACCAGCGTCTGCGCGAACTAGGTGTACGTATGAAGCTGAACCCGCTGCGCGAGGCGTTAAGCGGCAAGCGCGTCATCGTGGTGGAGGATAGCATCGTCCGCGGTACCACCAGCCGCAACATCATCAAGATGGTACGCGAGGCCGGAGCCGCCGAGGTGCATATGCGCATCAGCTCGCCACCGTACCGCTACCCATGCTTCTACGGTGTGGATACCTGCGAGCGCAAGCAACTGCTGGCCTCACGCATCCCGGATGTGCAGGCAATCGGCGAATACCTGGGCGTAGACTCGCTAGGTTACCTCTCCATCGAGGGGCTGATCCGCGCCGTCTCCTTGCCAAAAAATATCTTCTGCCTCGCTTGCCTTAACGGCAAATATCCCATTCCCATCCCTACCGATATGAAGCTGTCCAAGTTCACCTGGGAGGAGATATCCGAGGAAGAACAACTGGGATTGATGATGCCGAGTGCGTGATGCCTCGTAGCATGGGCGTATCCCTGGGAGCGCAGGCGTCCCGCCTGCCCCGATGACGATTTTATGGGTTCTGCATGATTAATACCAAGGTTATCACAATTTGTCGTTGCCCATATGTTTCTCGCTGGGATTGAAATCCCGGCTGCAGAGCGCTTCGTGCCGTTCGTCCGCCTTCGCGGACTTTTCTGAATTGAATGATAGCACCCTTCAAGGTGCTTGATCTTATAGCCACCTCCTTTAAGGGGTGGCATCTGGATTTGCACCCTCGTTCTCATGGGCGGGACGCCCATGCTACGGGGGCAGGCGGGACGCCTACGGTCCCAGGACTTTCGATTTCCCTTGACTTAGACCCCCACCAAAGATATAATAGACCCCGTATTTGAGGTTAAAACCTCTGAGGAGCGATTCAGCGAATGAGCGAAACTATCAGTGTAGATGTATTGCGTGAGATGAGTCCTGACATGGACAAATTCCGTGCTTTTGAGCGTGAAATCATCGGTGGCGTACACCGTGAGATCGACAGCCGCAAAGAGAAACTGGTGCAGGGTCGCATGGCACGCGAGAAAAAAGCCAAGCGCAAACGCCAGCGCGCTGCCGCCGCCATCAGCTAGATCAGCTTTGGGTGAAGAACACAAAAACGGCAGAGGTTCATATGAGCCTCTGCCATTTGGCGTTTGGTTGACCTAACCCCCCATCCCCTTTCCCAGCGGGGAAGGGGGTGTCCAAACGAACAATAATGTACTTTCGTACCTGAAGTGGGCTTCACAACCTAGTTTAATTTATGACCTACTAGGGTTCGATAGCTCTCAAACTGCTACTAACATAGCCTCGGGCGAAGCCCGGGGAAGGCTTTATGGATGCATAAACAAATAGTTTAAACCAGCTCCCCGATTTTCGCCCGGGGCTATGTTAGTAGTTCACTATTTGATTATTACCATTAATACCCCTTTCAATTAGAATACCAACAACTTCTTTTAGGATAGTTCCGGGATTAGGTCGATCAGAGACTTGAAACTCTTAACAGTTCCTGGCGCACAACATACGCCCACGTTAAATGCAAATGGGACAGATGGTCTTGCTTTGGAGAACGAGATATTGATGACAAGCAGAGGTAATTGCAAAATACTTTTAGCTAGTGTTTATTGTCCGCAAAGATATCACCGCGAAGCGGTGGCTGATTTTAGCCCGGTGCGTGAGCGCCGGGTATGATGTCGAGATAATCGGGTAGCGGGGAGTAGGGATGATTCGATATCAGATTTTCATCTCCAAATAATGAAGCGCACTTCATTACTGATTCCCGCTTATGTCGCACACCACATTGCACCAAACAACCCAATCTACTATACTATTGCGAGATAAACTACTTGCGAGGAGCCGAATCATGGTTAAGCTCACTTCCCTCACCTGCGAACATCGTAGCGATCCTCTCGGTATCGACATCACCCAGCCGCGGCTGTGTTGGCAACTACTGGCAGAACGGCGTGGCGCCCGGCAGACGGCTTATCAGCTGCTGGTGAGCAGCACGCCTGATGGGGTGGCCGACCTGTGGGACAGCGGACGGGTGGATTCCTGCCAGTCGGTGGATGTGGTATACCAGGGGGCCGCGCTGACCTCGCGCCAGCGGTGCTGGTGGCGCGTGCGCGTGTGGGACGAGCTGGGCGAAGTAGTTACGAGTGAGCCTAACTGGTGGGAGATGGGGCTGCTGACGCGGAGTGACTGGCGCGGCGCGTGGATCGGCGGGCCGTTGGTGGGTGGGCCGGTTACGACCATCCCCTGCCCCTATCTCCGGCGCGGCTTCACTGTTGCAGGCGAGGTCGCCACCGCGCGGTTATATGTAGCCAGCCTGGGGTTGCATGACTGCACGCTGAACGGCCAGTCGGTAGGCGAGGATGTGCTCTCCTCTGGCTGGACTGATTTCAATCTCCGCGTGCGCTATCAAGTATATGATATCGCCAATCTGCTGAAATCGGGGGGGAACGCGCTGGGCGCTATCCTCGGTGACGGCTGGTATTGCGGCCACACCGGCTGGAATCCACGCCAGGAGTACAGCGACCCTGCGCGATTATTAGCACAACTGGAGATCAACTATCGCGATGGCCGGCAGGAGATCATCAGCACCGATTCGGCCTGGCGCTGCACTTATGGCCCCCTGCTCGGGTCGGACTTGATGAATGGCGAGAGCTACGACGCTCGACTGGAGATGACCGGTTGGGATTCGCCCGACTTTGACGATACACCCTGGTGCCCGGTAAAGACCTTCACCGATACTGGCGTGGCTCTGGTG
>JBBRXO010000012.1:0-40067 GCA_038248345.1 Armatimonadota bacterium
ACCAACGTCCGCATGATATTACCTCGTGATGATTATACGATATTTGTGATGAGGTTCCAACGAGGCTATTGTCTTAGAACCTTGATTCGCCTGATTAGAGGATTAGCATAAGGATATTGCCTCTGCTGTTGGATAGCGCATAATTGAATGTAGGTAAAAACATTACTGCAGAGGCTATCCAAGAGTGTAGACAAATAGCGCAGCAATAAATCCTTTAATCAGGCGAATCAAGGTTCTAAGACAATGAAGGCGTTCCCAGGGAGTTATATACCCCCCATTTTTAACGCGTCACGGCGGGCGCGGGCAACGGATATTGCAGGTATTCCCACCCCACACGGCGAATATACTCCTATGCCTGCCGAAAGAAAACAGCGTTATGATGTGGATCTGGTACGTGAGCGCACGGATTTAGTTGCGGTCATCAGCCAGCATGTGGCGCTGAAGAAGCGCGGCGGGCGCTATACCGGCCTTTGCCCCTTCCATCAGGAGAAATCCCCCTCCTTCAACGTCGATCCCGATAAAGGCTTCTGGCACTGCTTCGGCTGTGGCAAGGGCGGCGACGCTTTCAAATTCATCATGGACCTGGAGCGGCTCACCTTCCCGGAGGCAGTGGAGAAGCTGGCGGAGCGCGCGGGTATCCGCCCCAGCATCGACTTTGAGCCGCCGCAACGCAAGGAAGAGCGCGACCTGCTCTTTGAGGCCAATTCCGCCGCCGCCGCCGCTTTCCAATTGGCGCTAAAGAGCGATGCCGGAGCGGAGGCGCGCGCCTATCTGGAGGGACGCGGCATGTCGGCGGAGGATGCCGACCGCTTCGGGCTGGGCTATGCGCCCGGCGGCTGGGATATGCTGGTGCGGCACCTCAGCGGGCGTAACTTCAGCACTGCTGTATTGGTGAAGTCCGGGCTGGCGCTGGAACGCACGCGCGGCGACGGCTATAATGACCGCTTCCGCAATCGCCTGATGATCCCCATCTGCGACCGCCAGGGGCGCGTGATCGCCTTCGGCGGGCGCGCGCTCTCCAAAGAGGATAATCCGAAGTACCTGAACACATCCGAGACGCCCATCTTCTACAAGTCGCGCACGCTCTACGGCCTGCATCTGGCCATCAAGTCGATGTCCGACAAAGGCCGCGCCATCGTCACCGAGGGTTACTTCGACACCATCGCCTGCCACCTGGCCGGCTTCACCGAGGCAGTGGCCACGCTGGGCACTGCGCTGGGCGAGGAGCATGTGCAGATGTTGCGCCGCTATGTGGGCGACAAGGGGCGCATCTACCTGGTCTATGACGGTGACAGCGCCGGCGTGAATGCAGCGCTACGCGGGCAGAAACTCTTCCGCGACGCCGGTGTCGACGTGCGCATCGCTTTGCTTCCGCCCCAGCATGATCCAGATACGCTGCTGCGCGAGGGTGGGCCTGACGCGCTGGAGCAATATTTAACAGACGCGCTGGCCCCCACCGCTTTTGAACTGGAACGCCTGCTGAAGACACAGCCCGCCACCGACATCGAGGGGCGCGCGCGCCTCTTCCATGCCGCCGCCGCTGTGCTGCAGCCGTTGCCCACGCTGGAACGCATGGAATACGCCGCCTGGCTGGCCGACAAAGCCATCCAAACCGGGGCTATGGGCAATGCCAGCCAGTTACAGCAGGAGCTGCTCAATGAGGTGAAAGTACTCGATCATAATCCACGCCCAGCGCTCCCGGTGCCACAGCCAGTTGAATTGCCCGTCTCCGCCCCGCTCACCCCGCAACGCGAGGTGCCGCTGGAGCGCGAAGTGATGACGCTAATGGTGCAGCAACCGCATTTCGCCGCGAACGTCGTCAACCTCTTCATCGCCGAGGTTTTTACTCACCCATACTATCGTGCAGTCTTTACAGAATTTGCGAAATTAGTAGCAGCGGGCAAGCCGGTGGACGCCGCCCACATCCGCAGCGAGGACGAAGCTGTCACCACCACGGTATCCTCCCTGGCCGTGCGCGAGGCCATCCCGCTGGACAACCTCTCGCCCCAGAGTATGCTCGACCGCCTGCGTGAGGGCCATGAAAACCGCACCCACGGCCAGCCCGACCTCTCCGACCCCGAAGCCCTGCGCGCCTTCACCGCCCGCCTGCGCGAGAAATCTATACGCGTGGCGAAGCGGATTATTGGTGAAGAGTGATACATACCAATGCAGGAGTTCCCCTGCACATTGGCGAATAAATATTGCACAGGTCTCGGAGGAATACTATGCCGATTATTGATTGTTATGGACAGCTAGGCCCGCAACCCTACCCGACGAATGCGACGGATATTGACTCGATGGAGAAGCTGATGACGCGCTTCGGTGTAGAGATGACCTTTGTCGCATCTACCGAGGCACTGCGCGGATCGATGACGGAGGGCAACGCCTGGCTGGCCGAGCAGATCGACGGACGCAAACGCTTCCGCGGATATTGTGTGGTGAACCCGCTAATGCCGGAAGCCAGCTCGGTTGAGATGCGCAAATATCTGGTGAAAGATAATTTCGTCGGCGCGCTAATCCATGAAGGATACGTACGCCGTCCGCTGAACGCACTGCCGATGCGCAACCTGGTACGCTCGTTGCTGCGCTTCGGGCAGCCCCTGCTGCTGCGCATCACTGACCCACGCGAGATCAACGACCTGCGCGACCTGGCCAAAGAATATCCCACGCAACGCTTCATCATGCTCCATATGGGCGGCATGCATTGGCCGATGGCGCTCTCGCTAGCCTCGGAGATCGTTAACATCTACCTGGAGACCGGCGGCATGGTGGCGGATTATGATAAACTCGCCGAAGCGCTGGATGCTCTGGGCGGCCACCGCCTGCTCTTTGGCAGCGGGATGCCGCTGGTCAACCCCGTCTACGCCATGGGCATGGTACGCGACAGCTCCATCCCCGCCATAGAAAAAGACCGCATCCTGGGAAAGAATGCGGTCAAGGCGTTCAATCTGAACCTGCGCTGATTATTTGGCTATTGGCATCGGCACGCAGACACTTTCCGCTGAGTTGGCCTCCGCCCCGCAGGTAAAACAAACCACCGTGGGGTTGTCGGTGAGGGCGCAGGTATCGATACCCTTGCTCTTAAGCACGCACATATGCCCCTCATGTTTCTCGGCGCTAGTACATTTGCCCTTACAGCAATTTTCGCACATGTTTTCATCTCCTTTGTTGTTTTTCTCTATTCGAGTTAAAGTTTTATCGCTGGGATTGAAATCCCGGCTGCAGGGCGCTTCCACCTTCGCCATCCTGGCTACGGCGGACAGAGACGCGCCGGTCGTCCGCCTTCGCGGACTTTCCTGAACCGAATGATAACGTGCTTTCCGAAGGCTGTTATCCAAGGTACATACCGAACCTAAAGACCTAAATACCTAAAGACTTATATTTTCTCGAACCGCTCAACATCAATGACAAACAACGTGGCCCCGCCTACTACCACTTTCACCGGGCTGGGGATCACCGTGCCTACCGGTTCCATGGTGGGGGGCATCACGTTTACGTACTGCTCGCGAGATTGGCAACTTTCGCGGATGACGTCAAATATCTGATCGATCTGCTCTTCATCCACGCCAATCATCAGGGTGACGTTGCCTTCGCGCAGGAAACCGCCGGTACTGGCGACGTTAGTGAACTGAAAGCCGGTTTCTAGCAGCGCGTCCTGCACGTGTCGCTGGTCTTTTTCGTGAATCACCGCGATGATTAGTTTCATTATTGCACTCCTTCACCATTTGACCGCGAGAGTATCTCCCGGCGGATGGTCGCTTGCACTTCTGTTACTGTCCCGCTGCCCGAAATATGCGTCACCGTCGGGCCGGTTGCCGCGTCATAGGCGGCCAGTACGCGGGTGAGGAACTTTGCCCCTTCACCCTCAAATCTATCCTGCCGCTCACCAATGCGTCCCATGGTGACCTCCAACGGCACATCAAGTACGATCGTCAAATCTGGCATCACCCCGCCGGTAGCCGTAGCGTTCGCCGCCAGTATCTCATCCTCCGGCAACCCGCGCCCCGCGCCCTGGTAGGCCAACGAGGAGAGCGTGAAGCGGTCACAGATGACGACTCCGCCAGCATCCAGCGCCGGGGCAATCACCTCAGCCACATGCTGCGCCCGCGCCGCCAGCAACATCAGCAGTTCCGCACGCGGCGAACAGGTAATAGTCTGGTCGAGGATCAGCGCGCGTAGCCGTTCTGCCAGCGCCGTCCCTCCCGGCTCGCGCGTCAGCGTCACTGCATACCCCGCCCCGCGCAACCATTCCCCTAACAACTGTACCTGCGTACTCTTCCCACAGCCATCAATACCCTCCAACACAATAAAACGCGACGATATTTCGGGTAGATGACTCATAGGGATATTGTAACTATAGGGGAAGTATTCGTCAAATTTTTTTAGTCACTAGTCACGAGTCGCTGGTCAAAGTTATCGCTGGGATTGAAATCCCGGCTGCAGGGCGCAATGCGCCGGTCGTCCGCCTTCGCGGACTTTTCGGAATCGAGAGATAGCGTGCTTGCCGTTGTTAGCCACCTCCTTCAGGGGGTGGTGCATTTGTCTCATCTTTCAAATCATCACCAACCACTACTGGACAAGCGACTAACTAACTAACTTGCACTTGTAGCTTTCAGAGGTTAAACTTTGTATGTTATAGCAGTGATTGGTTATGGAGGTGTGTCGATGACTATTCCCGAGGCGTTGCATCAGGTTTTGGCGGGGCGGGATTTGACGGGGGTGGAGGCGGCGGAGATGATGACGATTATCATGTCCGGCGAGGCTACCCCGGCGCAGATCGGCGCGTTGCTAACGGCCCTGCGTATGAAAGGCGAGACAGTTGAGGAGATCACTGGCTTTGCGCGGGTGATGCGCGAGAAAGCAGTGCGCATCGTCCCTGATTGCCCCACGCTGGTGGATACCGTTGGCACCGGTGGCGACAGATTAAAGACCTTCAACATCTCCACAGCAGCCGCCTTTGTGGTTGCCGGCGCCGGGGTGGCAGTGGCGAAGCACGGCAACCGCTCGGTCACCAGCAAATCCGGCAGCGCCGATGTGCTGGAGCAACTGGGGGTGAACCTCGATGTGTCGCCCGAGTGTGTGACGCGCTGTATTGAGGAAATCGGCATTGGCTTTCTTTTCGCACAGCGCTTTCATCCGGCGATGAAATACGCTGCCCCGGTACGTCGCGAGATCGGCATCCGTACCGTTTTTAACATCCTGGGGCCCCTCACTAATCCGGCAGGCGCGCGTCGCCAGCTCATCGGCGTCTATGCACCGGAGTTGACGGAGACACTGGCGCATGTACTCGGTTTGCTCGGTTCGGAACGTGCCTTTGTGGTACATGGCATGGTGGGGCTGGATGAATGGAGCACCTGCGGCCCTACCCGTGTGAGCGAGTTGCGCGATGGAGTGGTGACCACCACCACCTACCAGGCCACTGACTTCGGTCTGCCTGAGGCCATGCCCGAGGAACTCCTCGGAGGCACCCCCGCCGAGAGTGCCGCCACCATCCTTCGCCTCTATCGCGGCGAAGAGACCGGCCCCAAACGTGATATCGTACTGCTCAACGCCGCCGCCTCGTTAGTAGTTGCCGGAGTTGCAAAAGATATCACCGACGGCCTGCAGAAAGCCGCCCAATCACTGGACAGCGGAGCCGCCATGGGTAAATTAGCGGCTTTGCGAGCGATTGGGTATGCCTAGCAATGAATGCCACAAAGTGGCGCACTAACCCTCCGCCACCTCTTTTGTCTGAACCAATATTTTCATAATTATAAGGATTTTCCTGATAATTGGGCCGTTGACACAGTTGCCCGTAGCCCGCGGCCGCCGTGCCGCGCTTGGTGTCATCAGCAAATACGCGCCACGGCGGGCGCGGGCTACAAATGGGCGGCAAATAACTCCTGGGCAGTAAGTTATCGGGATAATCATTGTCTGAACCTTGATTCACCTGATTAGAGGATTATTACTGCACTATTTGTCATCACTGTTGGATAGCCGTTCCGTTGAACGTTGAACATTGAACAAAAATCGCTATCCAACAGCAGAGGCAATATCCTTATGCTAATCCTCTCATCAGGCGAATCAAGGTTCAGACTACGGCCCCGGCGCTGCAAATACGCGCCGTGGCGGGCGCGGGCTACAGAGGTTTTGAGGTTTACGCACTATTTTGCCGTTCTCATGGGCGGGACGCCCATGCTACGGGGTAGGCGGGACAATTGTTATTTAGGGCGATGGTAAATTCCTTGCCTATCCCATAGCCTTGCACTCCCTCTCCATTTCCCTTACCATTATCACATGGACGACATCAAACCAGGGGAATATGATGAGCTTTCGGTATTGCGGATAACGCCATACCTGGCGATACCGCGCGCGGAGCTGTCATTTCGCACTTCACGCAGCAGTGGACCGGGCGGGCAGAACGTCAATAAAGTGGAGACACGCGTGGAGTTGCTCTTTGACGTGGCTTCTTCGCCCAGCCTTAATGAGTACCTGCGCCAGTTGCTTTTCGTTGAGTTGCGGCAGTGGCTGGATAATGAAGGCGTGCTGCACATCATCTCCTCGGAGTATCGGAGCCAATTCCGCAATCGTGAGGCGGCGGTGGAACGTTTTATTACCATAGTGGCAACTGCGCTGCGCCCACGTATCACACGCCGCCCCACCCGCGTGCCGCGTGGAGCTAAGGAACGCCGCTTAGAAACGAAGAAATTGCGCGGCGAGACGAAGAAGCGACGCAGCGGACGCGGCGAAGAATGATTCGCCTTTATTCCGGTAACAACCGCCGCAGGTGCGCGCATACCTCACTGGCATATTCCAGGTAAGGTAATTGCTGCTCAGGGCGTGAGGATGCAAAGACCTCTGCCGTTATTGCACCAGCGTAATCAATTCTCCGCAAAGCTGCCGTAAGGGCGGGCCAGTCCATATCGCCCACGGTTAGATCATCGCCAAACCCATGCACCCCACCGCCACAATCTGTGCGGGTAAAGTTCTTCACATGTACAGCTTTAATGCGTTGGCCGAGGATATCTACCCAATGCTCCGGGTAGCCATTGATAAGTACATTGCCCGCGTCGAAATAGACGCCCAAGTAGGGTGAAGCGAATTGATCGACGAAAGTACGCATGGCAATGGGGTCGGCGAGGAACCAGTTCCAGACATTCTCAATGGCAATTGTGACCCCCAACTCCTCGGCCAACGGTAGACATTCCTGCAGCGAGGCCGTGGCCAGCTCCCACGCCTGCGCGTAGGGGATTATCGGCTGCATACTATCCCAGGGAACCGCCACATGACCCGGCACTACCAATATGGTTGCAACACCCAGCGCATGCGCGGTGCGCAAATAGTCGCAGGTGAAAGCGATAGAGGCGTGGCGCACCTCCGGCCGCGGATCCGAAAGTGATTGTGACCAATAGGCGCCAGTAGCCAGTGTACGTAAGGGGATACCCAGTTCCGTCGCCATCTCGCGCAACGCCGAACAAGCTTGGTGGGTAACACCTGGGATCAGCTCACCCGTGCCAAAGGCTAACTCAATACCATCAAATCCGATGCCGTACGCATGATGAATAGCCTGCGCAACAGGCAACTCACTGGCGAACCCACCCAGGGTTTGGTAACAAATCTGTTGAGGCCAATTTATATTTCTCTCCCTTTACGCTATCGTAATTGTAGAGTTCGACGCTCTCGCAAGTTACCCTGCTGGTATTCCGGGAATGACTACCAATGATGATTGCAAAATATTTTCTCATCCTGCAGGAATGAGCCGATGGAAGGCGAAAATATAAAATAGTCTGCAATGACCGCAATTTTTGGAGGATTAACTATGCCCGAACGTCGTATAAACCTGCCCGGTAAAGATATGCCATCAGCCTGGTATAACATCGCCGCTGACATGCCTAATGCACCGGCACCTTATTTGAACCCAGGCACCCATGAACCGCTGACGCCCGACCTGCTTGCGCCCATCTTCCCGATGGCGTTGATCGAGCAGGAGATGAGCCAGCAACGCTACATCGACATCCCCGGCGAAGTCATCGACCTGCTGCGCCAGTATCGCCCCAGCCCATTACACCGCGCCCTGCGGCTGGAGAAAGCGCTGGGCACCCCGGCGAAGATCTACTACAAATACGAGGGCGTCAGCCCTGCCGGTAGCCACAAGCCGAACACCGCCATCCCGCAGGCCTACTATAACAAGCAGGCTGGCATCAAGCGCATCGCCACCGAGACGGGTGCAGGGCAGTGGGGTTGCGCGCTGTCGCTGGCGTGTAGCTGGTTTGATATGGAATGTACCGTCTACATGGTGAAGGTGAGCTACGAGCAGAAGCCGTACCGCAAGACGATGATGAAGATGTGGGGGGCGGAGGTTTTCTCCTCGCCGACGAACCGCACGCAGTCGGGCCGCGACATCCTGGCGAAGCACCCGGATTCACAGGGCAGCCTGGGTATCGCCATATCTGAAGCGGTAGAGGACGCCTTCGGCCGCGAGGACACCAACTACGCTTTGGGGTCGGTGCTTAACCACGTAATGCTACATCAGACGGTGATCGGGCAAGAGGCTATTGAGCAATTCGCGCTGGTGGATGATTATCCCGATGTCGTTATCGGTTGCTGCGGCGGTGGCTCCAACTTCGCCGGTCTGACCTTCCCTTTCCTGGGGCAGAAGTTCCGTGGCGAAGCGCCGAAGGCGACCAAGTTCATCGGCGTCGAGCCCGCCGCCTGCCCCACCCTCACCCGTGGCGAATACCGCTACGACTTCGGCGATGTGGCCGGTTTCACCCCGCTCATTAAGATGTACACGCTAGGGCATAACTTCATGCCGGCGGGTATCCATGCGGGCGGTCTTCGCTACCACGGTATGGGCGCACAGATCAGCCAACTGGTGCATGAGGGCTTCATTGACCCGGTGGCCTACACGCAGGTGCCGTGCTTCGAAGCGGCGGCGTTGTTCGCCAAGGCCGAAGGTATTGTCCCGGCGCCGGAGAGCAGCCACGCTATCCGCGGCGCTATCGACGAAGCGCTGCGCGCCAAGGAAGAGGGCGTGGAGAAGACCATCCTCTTTGGTTTAAGCGGCCATGGGTTCCTCGACCTGGGTTCATATGAGAACTACCTGGAAGGCAATCTGCAGGACTTCGCATTACCAGAAGATGAGCTATGCGACGCACTGGCGGAGTTGCCGACTATCGGGTAATTTGAAACGAATGATGCCCCCGGACTGATATGGTCCGGGGGCATTTTTCATTACCTGTGGTTTATCCCGACTCATTCTGGGTAGATATTTACTACCGATAGAGGATTGTTGATGAAAAAAATTACAATTGGCATAATTGCCGCCGCCATGCTGTTGTTGGGTACTATGATAAATGCCGAGGATGCCGCGCCAACGCCTGCTCCTACCCCCGCGCCGGTGGTTACTGTAGCGCCTGAAGAGGCCCCCACACCTGAGCCTACCACCGCGCCGGTAGTAGAAACACCTGCTCCCATGGTTGCCGCGCCAGCGCCAGCCAAGGCACCAGTGTTGACGGCTATAGAGGTGCGCTTACTGAATGCCGATTGCCAGGCGTGCATTGATGCGTTGGCCACCGAACTGAATAAAAATGTCGGAGTTTCCGATGCAAAAGCCACTCTCACTCCTGCAAAGGTGACGGCAAACCTTGATGAGGCAACCATTTCGGCCAGTGAATTCATCAATAAACTCATCACTCTGGATGATTACGACGCGCGCCTGGCGCTCTATATCGACTCCGCCATGTGCAAAGGGGCCGAGAAGATGTGCGACGGGTGCTTTACCGAAATTCCCCTGCAACTGAAAAAAGTTGAAGGCGTGATTGAGGTAACGTTAGACAACACCGGTCGCAGAGCGAAAATTACCTTCACCGAGAAAGCCGTGGTAAAAACCGCTGACCTCGCCGCCGCACTGGCAAAGAGCGAATATGGTTTTACGGTCAGTTTTACCGCACCGAAGGAATAGCTACCCTGCCCGCTCCATATCATAGACCAGCCCGATAGCCGCCCGCCAGCGGTCGAGTGTCTGCATGTTGCCCAGCGTATCGTCCCAGCTCATCTCCGGCGCTTGCCGTACAGCCAGGTGGGCCGCCACTACATCAATCTCATAGCTGTACAGGTGGCGTTCCAGCGGTATCTCTAACACTTGCGTAGCCTCACCGGTTCGATTGATAATAATCTTTGCGCAGCTATTGTCGCGTGTCGGTTGCCAGGGCATGGGGATCAAAATATCACCCGCTGTGCCGAAGATATGCACAGTATTATCCTGGCTAAGTTGCACACCGCAACTCACTTCGGCAAGAATACCTCCGGGGAACTTCAAAGACGCCACCGTGTATTCATCCACCCGCGTCTTCCCGATCACCCCCACTGCAGTAACTTCGGTTGGCTCGATATATGCCTGGCCACATGCGGCCCCCGCCAGAAGACGCGCAATGCTGGTGCAGTAGCCCCCCACATCCAGTATACCGCCGCCGCCTAGCTGATGCGCCAGCAACCGGCTTTCCGGTCTGTCACCTACATTGAAACTAAACGTCGCGCGTATCAGCCGTACTTCACCGATAACACCTTGTTTTATGATCTCTACCAGCTTCGCTGTCTGCGGGTGACAGCGGTACATGTACGCCTCCATCAGAAAGACATCATTAGCTCGTGCCGCCGCCACCACTGCTTCCGTCTGCGTGTAATTCATGGTAATCGGCTTCTCGCAGAGGATATGCTTGCCCGCCTGCGCCGACTTTATCGCCCATTCGGCATGATCTGGGTGCAAAACAGCAATATATACCGCATCTACTTCAGCATCCGCGAGTAACGCGTTATAATCCCCGTAGCAGCGCCTGATGCCATGCTCTGCCCCGAACTTCTGCGCGTTCTCCAGCGAGCGGCTGGCCACCGCGACCAATTCACCGGTAAGTGAATCCAGCATCCCCTGCGCGAACTTGCTGGCAATGTGTCCGGCCCCAATTATTCCCCAACGTAGTTTTGTGGTCATCAGAAAATCCTCCGAGTATCAACGCCACATTATTGCGGCGTGCTCTTCCCCTTGGCCAATACCGCTTGCGCGTGGCGAGCAAAATGGCCGCGGATGTCATTGGCGTAGCCGCGCAAGATGCTCTCCCCCAGGCCATTAGCATCTCCACAACGATACAACGCGTGCGCCAGCGTTATCTCCCGAAGCGACGACCCACGGGGCGGCTCAGCATGCAGATCATTGTTGAGGTTATCAGCGGGCATCACGTACCCACGAACGCCAGGTTTGCGCAGTAAGTTGGCCAATTCAACGACGGCCGCTGGATCGCCGATCTCTTCCAACGCCAGCGAAATCACGCGTGTGTGGGAGAATTCGCTTTTCGCGTTCAGTTTCTTCAGTTTCTCCACTAAGACCGGCACCGCCCGCTTATCCCGGCTTTTCCCCAACGCGTATATTATACTATCCAATCTGCTCATTGAGGGGCCGAATTGCCCCGCCGCGCGGTACTCCCAGCCTTTATCCCACGGCGAGGATGCCACCGCTGCAATCATAATGTCAACGCCGGTGTTATCTCCCAGCAATGCGAGAATATGCGCGTAGATCAGCTTCTCATTCTTATCCGCTGTTTTACCCAGCACCTGCTTCAATAGTGGTATCGCCAACTCCGGCTGCGCCATCAACACCGACACCTCGCGATAATCCTGCTTGATCATCTCAATAGCTTCATTCATCAGCTCAGTAGACAGCGGGTAGCTATCCACATCCGTCAAGACACTGGCGGGCAAGTTGCCTTTATCGACTAACAACTGTTGCAATTTCTTTATATTCACTTTACGGGTTCGCCCACCCAGTTTCGCCGTCATCGCCGCTGCTATCCCGGCGGCATACCCCTGGTTTTGCAGGTCTGCCTGCATACGGATCAACGGCATAGCGTCGCGGTGGGCGCTGATCCCCAGCCCTGTGACAATTATCCCGTCCAGCCCCTTCGGCAGCAGCGCACGATAAGGGGTATAGGTAGAAAGCATATGCTTGTCCGGGTGCTCCATAGAGAAATAGGGATCGACAGTATAACCGTGGGTGTCGAAATCGCTGTAAGATAAGCAAATGGTATCCGGATATTTACGTCCGTTCACCTCATCCAAAATCGTCAGGGTAAAGTCACCAACCATCCGCCGTCTTTCTCGTGTATCAATCAATTGCCCAACGTCAAATGAATTCCCGCTATCCTTCCGCGTGGCAACAAACAATCGCCATACATCGAGCATATCCGTCTCATCGGTCAGTGTAAAATCAGTATTATTGTGGCTGGGGACTACTCCCTGGGCGGGCAAGCCGGTGCCCTGCACCGCAATCTCAGTATCATCGGTATATATCGGCGTAGCCCCCGAGGCTATCGCGATATCGGCGCTGCCGGTAGAGTCCACCACGACCTTGGCGCGCACGACACCGCGTCCTTGCGGGGTAGAGACCACCACACCTACCACTTTACTATCCTGCACCACCGAGCCAACTCCCATAGCGCCGAACCAGATATCAGCCTTCGCACTGCGCAGGGTAGTGCGCCACCATTGCGCACGCTCTACAATATTCCAGGTGGCATCTCCCGGAACTTCTTTGGTAAAACCGCCCCGATAGCCATTCCAATAGGAGGCGATAGCCCCCATGGTGCCCACGCCACCCAGCCCATGCAGCGCCTCCACCACCAGCGTTTTGGCCCCTTGCCGGGCCGCGGCAATCCCCGCCGGGCAACCACTGGTGCCGCCGCCGATAACGACGACATCATATGTCGCAATGACTGGTAGTATGTGCGCGGATGATTTAATTGTCGCGCGCGGCTTGCCCGGACGCATACCATCCAATTCCTCACATACCATACCCGGCATTACCCGTTTTCCCACTTTGCCCGCCAGGTTAACTCCAGTGACGGCGGGCATCGCCAGGGCATCTTTAGCTGCAGCGGAGCCTATCCTCCGCCCCATAGCCATTAATGCAGTAGGGCGTAGAAGAGTTTCGGCCTGCAGCCGGGAGATATCTGCGCACCCACCCAGAATATACAGCTGCTGTATCCCTACGGGCCGGAAAGCATCCACGGGCAAACTTTCCACGCTATTCCATGCGCCGGTAGCATTCGCTACCCCGCGCATATTATCGGGTGGGACCTGGAAGAGGATATCCGAGGCCATCGCCTGGGTAGTTGAATCAGTGAGATCGCGCGCACGCTGCTCCGCTGCGGCGAGAGAACTGTATGATCCGTCCTTCATCTCCAGGCTCAGATCATATACGGTAATGCCATACACTTTCTCCCCTTCAGTATATTTCAATGGGATATTTCGGATAGTAATTCCTGCGCCTGGTTTATCCTGCCCACCGATGACGACACGGGTGAATTTCTGTTTCCCTTTTGGATACGGTGTGAAGTTCGCCCCGGCCATACGTGCGACCCAGGCGCGGTCTGTTGCATCTATGATTACCTTGGCCGTCACCGCTTGCCGTCCAGCGCGGTTCGCAATCACCACGCCGGCAATATTCCCCTGCCCGTCACGCAGGATGTCGGTAACATTACTGTTGAAGAGGTAATCTACTTTGGCGTTGAGCAACGCCGAATCGAGGGTTCGTTTCACTTGTAAAGGTGTAGCCGGGTTACCCCGTCCGAATATCTGTGTGGCCAGCGGGTCCACCGCCGGTTCTTTCTCCTCATTCCATAGCTGGCACGTGGCGGCCATGTCTTCTCCCAGATAGGATTTGGGGGCAGCGAGGAAAACTTTAGCTCCGGCGCGGGCGGCGGTAGCGGCGGCTGTCACTGCCCCGGTAGAGCCGCCGATAACCACCACGTCTACCTGATAGGCGATAGGGATGTCGCGAGCAGACTCATTCACAAATTCCGGCAAAAAGATATCGCTAAAGCGCCATAACAGTGCCGAGGTCACAATTAATACCAACACTACGATGAGTAATCTCTTCACTAATTACGTCCCTCGAGGTAAAACTCAATAATTCTGCTGGTAATTTCAATCCCAGCGAGAAAGATGATTTGCAATTACTTCCCTTTCGAGGTAAATGCAAAACCTCCAAAATTCAGACCTGGGCAACGCCCTAGGGACTGATTAGATGTGAAACATCAAACCTAAAAGTTTTACAATCACCTTTTTTATTGAGGATTACTTTTTACCTTGTTTCAGGATAGCATCTGCATGACGCGCAAAGTGCCCGCGTAAATCGCTCCGATATCCTTCGAGTATCCCTTTTCCCAACTTCTCCGGTGTATCGCCCAAATTATAAATCGCCCGCGCCAGGGTGATCTCGCGTACGGATAGCAGAACCTTGATCGTCTTATTATCCGCCTCGCCATAGTCACCAGCTTTGCTCATGACATGCCCCATCATACCGGGTTTTTGCAATATTGCTACCAGTGCCGGTACAGAGGCAGGGTCACCGATTTTTTCCAGCGCCAGCGTACAGGCGCGTACGTTCCGAATGGCATAGTCTTTGATCCACTCATCCATATTGTCAAGGTCAGCCTGCTGCTGTTTCTCGACCGGTAACTGCTGCATTTTTCGGATGATCGCCGGAGCAGCAGACTTATCTTTCAGACAACCCAATGCGAAAATAATCCCCGCCATATCGCTCCGATGCGGCGCTTTTGCATCGTCATACATGCCGCGCTTCCAGTCGGATTTGTCTACTGTATCAATCAACGTCTTCAACCCGGTGGCATCACCCATGATGGCAAGCAATTCCGCATAGCGCTCCTGTTCAAACGGATCGCTGTTATTCTGGTACGCTTGCTGCAGTAGTTTAATCGAATAATTCGGTTTGGCCAACAACAGCGGAGCACCCTGGTTATTGTTTTTCAAGGTGGTGATCGCCGTGGCTACTGCCGCGGCCAATGCCGGTGAGTCCGCTAATGAGTCTACATCCGTAAGTACATTCGGCGGAAGATTGCCGATTCCCACCAGTTTCTTTTGCAGCGTCTTAATATTTATCACACGCGGTTGTACGGACTCCTGTACCGCTTGCGCCGCCGCCAGTCCCATCGCATAACCCTGATTCTGTAAATCACGTTGCATACGAATCACCGGCATAGCATCACGATGAGCGCTGACTCCTAAACCAGTCACCAGTATGCCATCCAAACCCTTCGGCAACAGACAACGATATGGAGTATAGGTGGTGAAAACATGGTCAGCGCCCAAGAGATTAAGCTCAAAAAAAGGATCCGTCGTGTAACTGTGCGAATCGCAATTGCTCATTGATTGCACCACCGAATCCGGATAGGTGCGTTTGGTCATCTCATCCAATACCGTCAGCGTATAATCGCCGACAATGCGGCGCCGTTCGCGTGTGCCCAGTAACGGAACCAGATCAAATGCCCGCTCGTACTTTTTGCGCGCCGAAAGGAAGATATTCCACACATCTACCATGTCTGTCTCATCGGTAATGGACACGTCAGTATTGGTGTAATGCGGTGCAGCATCACGGGGGGGGACACCGGTGGTCTGCCAGGCGATATCAGTGGCATCGGTAGTCACGCATTGCGCTCCTGCTGCCGCGGCGATGTCTGCATTACCCGTGGAATCTATCACAACTTTCGCCAGCACCACCCCGCGCCCTTGCGGGGTAGCCACCACCACACCTTTAACCACGTCCTTGTCAATAAAAGCCCCGACCCCCATAGTATTTAGCCAAATAGAAGCGCCCGCTTTGCGTAGGGAGGTACGCCACCATTCCATGCGCTGCTCGGCGCTCCAGTTGTTGCCGACAGCGGGCACTTCCTTGCTGAACCCCTGTTGCTTGCCGTACCAGTAACGGTTCACTTCGCCCAATGTTCCCGTACCGCCCAGGCCGCCTTGGAACTCGACCACCAGCGTGCTCATCTTCTGTCGAGCAGCGGCAATCCCCGCGGGGCAACCACTGGTTCCCCCGCCAATAACCACCACATCATATGTGCCTAACACCGGGAGCGCCCGCTCCTGTTGGTGCACTGTCGGTAATTTATCAATTGGCCGCGGACCGACGAGGCTCTCACCGACATCCCCGGTGACTACTGCGTTCACTTTATCCCCGACCAGCATTGGATCCTTGACGAGCGGAATTTTCTTCGCCGTCTCCGCTGCCGCCACGCCGATTCGCTCGCCCATATCCAGCAAAGCCAATGGGCGGAGCAACTTATCCGCCTGCGCACGCGGGATATCCGCACAACCGCCCAGCACAAAGAGATTCTTCACCTTCGCCGGTTGAAATGCTCCCATGTCCAGTTGCGCCACCCCACGCCACTCTCCACTGGCGGGCTTTTGTGCGTTTATCTGTATGGCTGGTGTAGAGAAGAGCGTCTCTGAGGAGCCTCCCTGCCCGTCAGCATAAGTCAGATCGCGCGCATCCTGCTCCGCCCGTGCGCGGCTGGCAAAAGTACCATCAGCCACATCAAACTGCAGCGCGTATTCCGTCAAGGCATGTTGCGAGGGGATTTTCTCAAAGCCGCCTACTTCATCGCTCTTCCCTTCCACCTTCACCGGTGGAAGATTTCGTGCGACCATGCCACTACCGGCGCGCGGCTTCCCGCCCATTACCACACGGGTGAATCGTTGTTTCCCCGCTGGCGCTGTGGTGAATTGTGCGCCCGCCAACCGGGCCACCCCGGCGTGTTCTGTGGCGTCGATAATCACCTTCGCCGTTATCGCCTGCCGTCCCGCACGATTTACCATCACCACGCCGCATGGATCCCCATTTTTATCGGTGAGTACATCAGAATAGTAGGAGTTATAGAGAAACTGTACGCCATTATTGAGCAAGGAGTCATCTAAAGCGCGTTTAATGCGCATGGGCGTGGTGGGGCTTCCAGCAATAAATATCTGCTTTGCCAACGCACCCTCCGGTTTTTCTCCATCCTCCAGCCATAGCCGATAGGTCGCGGCCATATCCTCACCAAGATAAGGACGCGGCGCGGCCAGGAATACCTTGGCCCCCGCTTTCGCCGCAGATGTAGCTGCGGCCACCGCGCCGGTAGTACCCCCTACAACCACTACATCCACCTGGTAGGCCAGCGGTATCTCACGCGCAGATTCGCGCACCGCCTGATATGTCACCACTGGCTGTGCCCGATAAGGGTGGTAACTCTTCCCAAAATATTTAACAGCAACAATTACTGCAATTACCAGCACTATCAGCGCCAGTGGTAATAGGTATTTTTTCATTTTCACCATGCTATTATCGTTTTTCCGCCAACACCGCCAGCCCGTGCTCGCTGAAGTGTCCACGCAAATCTCCTACGTATTCTTGCAATATCGACTTACCCAGGCCATCTTTGTCACCGCACCGATATAACGCACGCGCCAGGGTGATCTCGCGCACGGAGGCGTCTAGCTCTGCAATTCCGCCATTCAGTTGTCCTACCTTGGTTACCACGTGATTCCTCACGCCGGGAAGCGTAAGCAAGCGGGCCAGCGTATCCGCACCCGCCGGGTCATCAATACGCTCCAACGCTATGGCAACGGCACGAAAAGCTCGCAACGAACTCTTCTCATCAAGTAGCGCCGCTTTGGCCGTTATTGCTGGTAGCGCCCGCTTGTCATGCATACATCCCAGGGCATATATCAGGCCCGACATATTTGTTTTCAGCCGCTTGGAGTCTGCTGGTAATGATCCCCGATTCCAGCCATCCTTGTTCACCGTCGCAATAATAGTATCAATACCGGTGGCATCACCGAGAACCGCCAGCAATTCCGCATATACCTGTTTGGCGTCACTAGTTCCCGCTGCGTAGGCTTTTTGCAACATCGGGATGGAATCCACCGGCTGCGCCAGCAACAACGGTACACCACGATAATTATCGGGAGCGCTGATGATGGCAGCCTCCAATTGCGCTTTTGCCAACGGATATGAATCCTGAAAGGTGACGTCTTTCGGCAATGCCCCCATGCTCACCAGGCGCTGTTGCAATATTTTGATATCAATATTACGCGGTTTGACACCGGTATTTATCGCCTGCACCGCCGCTAATCCGGCAGCATACCCCTGATTCATCAGGTCACGCTGCATTCTTATTACCGGCAGTGCATCGCGATGGCAACTCACCCCTAACCCGGTCACCAGTATCCCCTCCAACCCAACTGGCAATAAGCACCGGTAGGGAGTGTAGGAATAGAACAGGTTTTCTGCCGGTAGCAATGGTAATTCAAAAAATGGATCAATAGTGTAACTGTGAGAATCACAATTGCTCTTTGACCAGACGATACTATCCGAAAAGATTCGCTCGTTCACTTGGTCCAGCACTGTCAACGAATAATCGCCGACGATACGCCGCCGCTCCCGTGTGCCGATGAGCGGAGCCAGGTCGAAGGCTTTCTGGAATGTTCGATCTGGATTCATCTTCACTGACACCAACAGGTTGGTGATATCAACCATATCGTTCTCATCTGCTATGGTGATCTCGGTTTCCTCTTTGTTGGTGTATTGTGGGTCAACATTGCGGGCGGCCACCCCGGTACGCTGCCAGGCGATATCCGAGGCATCGGTGGTAACGCACTTCGCTCCGGCAGCAGCGGCGATATCCGCATTACCTGTCGAGTCGATCACGGTCTTCGCCAACACCACGCCGCGCCCCTGCGGCGTGGCCACGATGATGCCACGGACATCTCCCCCCTCTACAAAGGCCCCACAACCCAGCGTTCCCGTCCACACATCGGCCCCGGCAGTACGCAAGGTCTTTCGCCACCACTCCATGCGTTGGTTGGCCGACCACCAGTTACCGGTGCCACCGGCTATCACCGGTACCTCACTGGCGAAACCCACCGGATTGCCGAACCAATAGCGGCTGATAAGTCCCACAGTACCTACACCGCCCAGGCCGCGCTGGTATTCTACCACCAGCGTCTTCGCCCCTGCACGGGCCGCGGATATCCCCGCTGGGCAACCACTGGTACCACCACCGACTACCACCACATCATACTGACCGACAACGGGTAATGTGCGTGCGGGTGAGGGTAACTTGGGTAACTGCTGTGTCGGGCGCACGCCAATGAGGAATTCTGCGGTATCGCCATTGGCTATCGGCTGCCCCCAGGAGGACGCTAATTGCGGCATAACGGGTGTGCGGAGGTTATTAGCCTCCTTCCCCGCCGCTATGCCGACTATTTCACCAGCAGCTATGAATGCGTCTGGGCGCAGTAGTTTAGCCGCGGCCGTTCGTGAGACATCCGCACAACCATTCAGCACATATAATTGCTTCATGCCGCGCGGACGAAAGACGCCTACCGTGGATGCATCCATTCCGATAATTTGATCCGCGGGTACCTGAAAAAGCATCTCCGCCGCCGAGGCTTCAGTAGCATTATAGGTCATATCGCGGGCGAGGTGTTCCGCATTATTCAATGCTTGAAAACTCGCATCAGCTTGCGGCAACTCCAGCGTATACTCGGTCACCTGATAATTGATTTTCTTCCAGTATTTCGTCTCGTCAGCGCGTTCCATCTCCATCTCATCATCAATGGTGAAAGGCTGGCGACGCAACGTCACGCCCGGAGTTGACTTGGGAGTGGGCTTTTTTTCGGAGAGAATGACGCGGGTAAAGGTCTGTTTGCCTGTGGGGAAATCGGTAAATTCGGCCCCCGCTTGTCGCGCCACCCAGGCATGGTCAGTAGCGTCGATGATAACCTTCGCCGTCACCGCCTGGCGTCCAGCACGATTGGCGATAACTATTCCGGCAGGGTTGCCATAGGCATCATGGAGAATATCGGTAACATACGAGCTATAGAGGAACTGTACGCCCGCATCGAGCAAAGCTTTGTCGAGGGTGCGCTTGATCACCATCGGCCGTGCCGGATTGCCGGATGCAAATATCTCCCGTCCCAGCGGCGTCTGCGCTACTTCACCAGGCTCCAGCCACAACCGATAGGTAGCTGTCATGTCCTCCCCGAGATAGGACTGTGGCGCCGCGAGAAAAACGTGCGCACCAGATTGGGCGGCCGCTACGGCAGCGGCGACGGCCCCGGTACTGCCCCCGACCACCACGACATCTACCGAATAAGCAAGGGGGATTCCGCGTGCCGATTCACGCACAGAGACACGAGACAACGGGGTGCTCGCCATACCAGAGAGACGCAAAAGTAATATAGCCAATACTGCCGCAAATAGCCATCGTCCCATCAGCCACCTCAAAATCCACGCTTACCCACCGAAGACTTCTTTAACATCATCAACAGCTTGCTTCACACGCTGGAATACGTTCTTCGGTTTATACTCAATATTTTCACCGCGCTCGGTCGCGAATTCGCGCAATAATTCCTTTTGCCTGGTGTCCAAATCCGTTGGCACCGTGATGTTCACCATCACATGCAGGTCGCCCCGATGCGGGTTATTCACCACCGGCATCCCCTGGCCGCGCACACGGAAGATATGCCCTGGCTGCGTGCCCGGTGTGACTTCGATAGTTGTCTCGCCGTCCAGCGTCGGTACCGTCAGTTTGCCGCCCAGTACCGCCGTGGTAAAGGGGAGCTCCGCATGAGTCGCTAAATCCTGCGCGTGCCGTTCAAAACGCTCATGTGCGCGTATATTCATCGCTACAAACAAATCGCCTGCCGAGGCGTTGCGCAATCCAGCATTACCTTTGCCGCGAAAGCGTACCCGCATTCCCTGGTCAACTCCGGTGGGAATACTTACTTCCACTTCATCGTCCTTCCGGGTGCGCCCTTGCCCGCCGCAATCACCACATGGGTCATCTACAATTTCACCGCTACCATTGCAATTATCGCAGGGTACTACGGTGCTGAATTGCATACCTAATATGGAATTTGTGGCCTGTCGGCGCTGCCCCATTCCGGCACAGGCAGTACAGGCGCGGGCGGTGCCTGTGCTGGAGCCGCGGCCGCCGCACTTCATGCAAGTTGCCAAGTGTGGTACATTGATAGTCTTCGTCGCGCCAAAGGCCGCTTCTTCCAACGTAATCTCAATATTGTAGAGGAGATCGTCACCGCGCGGATCCGGTTTACCGCCACGGGTCATCCCACCCCCGCCAAAAAAGGCATCGAAGATATCGTTGACGTCGCCGAAAGGAGAGCCGCCGGCATATTGCCCGCCGCCGCCACCGCCGCCCATGGAGCCATCAAACGCTGCGTGACCATAACGGTCATAGGCCGCGCGTTTTTGCGGGTCGCTAAGCGCTTCGTAGGCTTCACCCAGCTCTTTGAAATTCTCCTCGGCATGAGGATCGTCTTTGTTGACGTCCGGATGATGGTGCCGCGCCGATTTGCGATAGGCCTTCTTTATCTCTTCCGGTGACGCATCTCTACCGATGTGCATAACATCATAATAATCGCGTTTTGTGGCCATGGTTGCTCTTTAAGTTCCCTCTATGGGATACACACAGAAGGCGCCGAACCCGGCGCCTTCAAAACTATTTGTTGTTCAATAAGAGATCGACGCCTGCTCTACTCTTCTATCACTGTATCGAGTAGTTTTACCTTGCCATCTTCAATCTCATGTAGCGCTCTCCCGATCAAGTTAGAGATGTTGATGTCGCCTAAGCGGGTCTGGGCATCTTTCAGTTGGCGTGCACGCTGCGATACCGCCACTACCACTGCGTACTTCCCCATGCGTCGGGAAAGGCGATCAATATTTACTCGCGCCCGTGGCACGTTTTGTCCTGGCATAAGCACCTCCATTAAACAGAACGACGACTAATCGCTCCAAGTATGAATTATAGTGTTATTGGCGATAAAATGTCAAATTTTTGACCGTACCTTCTCCCCTTTCCACTGGTCGTTCACGGCTCAACACAACACTGTTGGAGCAAAAATAGATTATTTTCCGTTAAGGGGTTGACGTGAGGCGGGTTTTTTCTTATACTTACCTCGTTGTCAGGGAGCGGGACAGTTCGGGGAAACCTGAAATCCGCACGGCACCGGGACGCTCGATGCCATATGGCGTGAGAGTTCTACCCGTAGGGGTGTAGCTCAGTTGGTAGAGCGGCGGTCTCCAAAACCGTAGGTCGCAGGTTCGAATCCTGTCGCCCCTGCCAGGACAATTAGGCGCGGAACCGTGGTGTAGCCAGGTTTAACACATCGGACTGTCACTCCGAAGAGCGCGGGTTCAAATCCCGTCGGTTCCGCCAATTCTTCTTACTCCATGAGGGTGATCATAACCCTCCACCTCCACCAGTTATCCATCCAAGGCGTAGTAATTCGACATCGTTTGGTGTTGCACTGCGATAATTGTTCCAAGTTCCAAGTTTCAAATTCCAAAGCTGGTTTAGAGTTTTCGTACCCGTTAGCATCATTCCCCGCCTTTAAGGACGGGGCTATCATCATGCTCCCCCCCCTTCCCACACCTCTATCATAGTGCTATACTTTGCCGCGGTATAGACAAATAAGTAGGAGTTTCACTATGAAGACAGCGTTGATGGTCTGGGGCGGGTGGGACGGCCACGAGCCCAAACAGTGCGTGGATATTTTCGCGCCTTTCCTTACAGAGCAGGGGTACGATGTCCGTATCTCTGATACTCTCGATGTCTATCTGGATGCAGATTATATGGCATCGCTTTCACTCGTTGTGCCGGTGTGGACGATGGGAGAAATTACCGGCGAACAGGAGACCGGGTTGCTGAGCGCCATCCGTAGTGGTGTGGGTGTGGCGGGCTGGCACGGCGGCATGGGCGATTCCTTCCGCAATAACACCGAGTACCAATTCATGGTGGGCGGCCAGTGGGTGGCACATCCCGGCGGCATCATTGATTACCGCGTGAATATCATTGATCACAACGACCCCATCACTGCCAGTTTAGCCGATTTCGACATGCGCTCCGAGCAGTATTATCTGCACACTGACCCATCTAATGAAGTGCTGGCCACCACCACCTTCACCAGCCAGGAGAACTACGAGTGGATCGCCGGTTGCATCATGCCGGTAGTATGGAAACGCAGCCGGGGCAGCGGGCGAGTATTCTACACCTCCCTCGGCCATGTTGCTGATGATTTCAAAGTAGCGGAAGCCAAAACAATCGTCGAGCGCGGTATGCTCTGGGCAAGTAAATAAGGAGTCACTATGGAAAAGATAAAAGTTGGCGTAATCGGTTGTGGCAATATCAGCTCAATCTATCTGCAGAATATCCCGCGCTTCCAACTGCTGGAACTCGCGGCGTGTGCCGACCTGGACATGAGCCGGGCGCAGGCACAGGCGGAGAAGTACAACGTCGGACGTGCCTGCACAGTAGACGAAATGCTCGCCGACCCGGAGATCAATATAGTCGTCAATCTGACTATCCCGCGTGCTCATGCCGAGGTGGCGCTACAGGCGATCGCCGCGGGCAAAAGCGTGTACAATGAAAAACCGTTAGCAATCACCCGCGAAGACGGGATGAAGATCCTCACCGCGGCCAAGGCCAAGGGTGTCCGCGTCAGCAACGCCCCGGACACTGTCCTCGGTGGCGGCATTCAAACCTGCCTTAAACTCATCAATGATGGCTGGATTGGCGAACCTATTGGATGCACTGCTTTTATGACCTGTCATGGTCATGAAAGTTGGCATCCGGATCCTGAATTCTATTACAAAGTCGGCGGCGGGCCGATGTTCGACATGGGGCCCTATTACCTGACAGCGCTTGTGATGCTCATGGGGTCTGTGAAGCGGGTGACCGGGTCAACGCGGGTATCATTCCCCGAGCGCACCATCACCAGCGAGGCAAAACGCGGCACCGTAATGACGGTTGATGTTCCTACCCATGTGGTGGGAATACTCGACTTCGACAACGGCGCTATCGGAAATATCATCACCAGTTTCGATGTCTGGTCGGCAAATTTACCGAACATCGAGATTTACGGCACACTGGGCAGCTTAAGCGTACCTGACCCCAACGGATTCGGTGGCCCAGTTAAATTACGCATCGGTGGCGCCAGTGAATGGTCTGAAATGCCACTCACCCACGGCTATGCCGAGAATTTCCGTGGTATCGGCGTGGCGGACATGGCCTACGGCATCAGCACCGGCCGCCCGCACCGCGTCAATGGCGAGTTGGGGTACCACGTGCTGGACATCATGCACGCCATCCACGACTCTTCCCTGGAAGAGAAGCATATCAAACTAACCAGCGGCATCACCCGCCCTACCCCACTGCCAATGGGATTATTGGAAGGGTTACTGGACGAGTAGACATCTATAACTTGTGCGTCCCGCCTATGAGCACGGGTGGGACGCACATGCTGCAATCCTACTTGCATTGATCTCTCATAAATGCGCCTCTACACCTGCCTTCATCCCCGCTCATCTTTAACAACGCCCGCCAATCTGCTATAATCAGCCATCATCATCTCGAAAGGTGTCTGTAGCTTGAAACAATTAACTGTTGGCGTCATAGGTTGCGGCAATATTTGCGGGATTTACTTCACGAATATGCCCACCTTCCCTGTTCTGCGCGTGCGAGCGTGTGCGGATATTGACATGGCGAAGGCGCGTGAGAAAGCCGAAGAGCATGGCATTACCGCCATGACTGTGGAAGAGATTCTCGCTGACCCGGAGATCGACATCATCTTAAACCTGACGATCCCGAAGGTTCATGCAGAAATCGCGCTGCGTGCCATCGCCGCCGGCAAACATGTTTATAACGAGAAACCGTTGGCAATAGCTCGCGAAGATGCGCAGCATTTACTCGCGGCCGCTGCAGCTAAAGGGCTTCGCGTCGGTTGCGCGCCAGATACCGTCCTCGGCGGCGGTCACCAGACCTGCCGCAAGCTGATCGCTGACGGCTGGATCGGCACCCCCGTCGCAGCTACCGCCTTTATGGTGTGTGGTGGGCCAGAGGGTTGGCATCCCAATCCCGGCTTTTTCTATCAGGCAGGAGGCGGCCCGATGTTCGACATGGGCCCCTATTATCTCACCTCGCTCCTCTCTTTCCTCGGCACCGTGCGTCGCGTCACCGGGTCGGCGCAGATCAGCTCCCCGGAACGGATAGCGTGCAGCAAGGATATCTTCGGCACGCGTATCCCAGTAGAGATACCCACGCATATCGCAGGCGTGCTGGACTTCGCCGCTGGCGTTGTGGCTACCGTTATCATGAGCTTTGATGCCCCCGGCGGCGGCAATCTACCGTTTATCGAAATATATGGCACCCAGGGGACATTGAGCGTACCGGATCCCAACTATTTCGGCGGTACCCCGCGCATTCGTCGTAGCGGCCAAAGTGAATGGATGGATATCCCGCTCACCCATAATTATACCGATAACAATCGCGGCTTAGGCATTGCCGATATGGCCACCGCCATCATCAGCGGGCGTCCGCACCGCGCCAACGGCGAGATGGCCTATCACGTGTTGGATATCATGCACGCTGTCCATGATTCCTCACGCGACGGGAAACATGTGGATATGACCAGTAGCATCACCCGCCCGGCTCCGATGGTGATGGACATGCTGGTCGGTATTCTCGACGACTAGGCTTACCAGCTTGAGGGGCGTAGTTCCCCAATAAACATCAGCAACTGATATTGTTGTACAATATAGAAAAAGGTTAACACATCGGTAACAATCGCAGGTGATAATAATAATGGCATATTGCGACCGCAGGAGGTAATACTATGGGCAGCATGAAAGAATGGGTCTCGAAACAGATTGAAGACCGCGACGTGAAGTTCGTCAAGCTGTGGTTTACCGATATCCTCGGTTTCCTGAAAAGCTTCAGCATCCCGGTGGAGGAGCTTGATTGCGCGCTGGAAGAGGGCGTGGGCTTTGACGGCTCCTCCATTAAGGGTTTCACACGGATTGATGAGAGTGATATGCTTGCCGTCCCTGATCCCAGCACCTTCGCTATACTGCCCTGGCGTCCCGCGGAGAACTCGGTGGCGCGCATGTTCTGCGACATCACCAACCCGGACGGAACCCCCTACGTGGGCGATCCGCGCCAGGTGCTCAAACGCAACCTGAAGAAAGCCTCGGAGATGGGCTTCACCATGTATGTCGGCCCGGAGGCGGAATATTTCTACTTCCGCAGTTCCGAGGAGCCAATCCCGCTCGACCAAGGCGGCTATTTTGACCTAATCCCCCGCGATGAAGCGATGGACCTGCGCCGCGAGACGGTGCTGGCGCTGGAGCAACTGGGCATCAGTGTGCAGTTCAGCCACCATGAGACCGCCCCCAGCCAGCACGAGATCGACCTGCGCTACACCGACGCCCTCACCATGGCGGACACCATGATGACCTACCGGCTGGCGGTGAAAGAGATCGCCTATACGCACGGTTGCTACGCCACCTTCATGCCCAAGCCGATGCAGAAGTACAATGGCTCTGGAATGCATGTGCATCAGTCGCTCTTCCGCGGCGAGAACAACGCCTTCCACGATCCTGATGGCGAATTCTATTTAAGCGAAATCGGCCGGCAGTATATCGCCGGTATCCTGAAATACGTGCCGGAATTCACCGCCGTTACCAACCAGTGGGTCAACTCTTATAAGCGTTTGATCCCCGGTTTTGAGGCCCCCGTGTACATCTCCTGGGCGCAGCGCAACCGGTCAAATCTGGTGCGCATCCCGATGGTGAAACCCGGTAAAGAGAGCGCCACCCGCATCGAACTGCGCAGCCCGGATCCGGCGTGCAACCCTTACCTGGCCTTCTCGGTGATGCTGGCCGCCGGTCTGCGCGGCATCGAGGAGAAGCTGGAATGTCCGTTGCCCCATGATTTCGACCTGTTTGCCCTCACCCAGGCACAGCGGAATGAACTGGGCATCCAGGCGCTTCCCGGCAGCCTGAAAGAGGCAGTCGACCTCTGCGAATGCTCGGAACTGGTGCGTGATACCCTGGGCGAGCACGTCCATAAAGAGTTTATCGCCAACAAACGGCTGGAGTGGGAGCGCTACCGCACCCACGTCACTGACTTTGAGATAAATGAATATTTGCCGCTCTTATAGAAAAAACCTGATTCTATCATTTTTTCTGGTATAATATGGTATAGCCTTAATATGGTGGTCTTACTGAGAGTACCATATAGAAAAATTGGACGGCATTTAAGATGATAGTAGTGGAAAATTCACAGGATTTTTCTCCAGAATCATATATCAAGTATCTGATCACACAGATGCCGTGGCCTATCGTGATCTGTGACGAAAACCATCTCATCCTGGACGCAAATTCATCCTTGGAGAAATTGTTTCTCCGGCCATTTAACGAAATAATTGGCCATTCCGATGACGAGTATCTCAAAATCAGCGAAGAGCAACTAAAGCCATCGCAGTTTGCAAATATGTGCCGTCTAGTTTTGCCGAATGGGAAAGAATTGCTGGTTGCAGTATACCTGACACCGCTGACAATCGCCGACGGAAGAGCAATCCTCTTCAACGTCATCATGGATACGTCACAGGCTGCAAATATGCATCAAGAACAGCTGAAGTCAGCGGAATTAGTGGGGATTTTCCAGACTATCGCCACTGTCAATCACCAGATCAACAATCCCCTCTTCGGCTTGATGGCTACCCTGCAAATGATGACAGAAGAGATGAAAGACGCAGACCCAGCAGTGAAAAGAAAACTGGAGCGTATGACGGTGTGCGCTGAACGCATTAAACAGATAACCGATGAACTCTCACAAGTAGTGCGGCCCGCACGCCGTATCTACGCCGAGAATGAAGGAATGTTAGATTTAGGAAATGCCGTCGGGCGTAGCCCGATAAAATAATGATGTACTGATTGAAATGGATAACCCACGCTATCAGATAGGAGAAGTATGACAGCAGCAGATACTAGTTATATTCGCATATTAGTCGTAGATGATGAAGAGGTAGTACGCGAACCTCTGACTGAGGCATTGGGGTGGGCAGGATATCTGGCCGACGGCGCCGCTAGCGTCGAGGATGCGCTAGTACTACTGGATACTAACCGCTACGATATGCTTTTCTGCGACTTGATCATGCCCGGAGCCAATGGCTTCACCTTGATGGAAGTAGTGCGCCGCCGCTTCCATGGCCTCCCAGTCATCGTGCTCACCGGCCACGCCACCATCGACATCACTCAACGTGCCATCCGACTGGGGGCGCAAGATTTTATCATAAAACCGTTCAGCGTCCGTGAGCTTCCTTTTATTGTGGAGCGAAACCTGGAGCGCATCCGGCTGGAACAGATACTACAAAAACAGCAGACTGAACACCTGCTCTTCCAGACGGTGCAGGCACTCACCGCTGCTATCGAAGCGAAAGACCCTTACACGGCTGGTCACTCGCAAAAAGTAGCCTACATTGCAGAGAAGTTCGCACTTGCTTTAGAACTAAGCGCTACTGACCTCTTTGTGCTACGGCTGGCGGGGATGATGCATGATGTGGGTAAAATTGGTATCCCGGAGAGCATCCTGCTCAAACCAGGGAAACTGAACGATCACGAATGGACTATCATGAAACAACACCCCGTCATCGGGGCTGAGATCGTCGGGCAAATTGTCGATCTTAATTTCGTTGCCAAAATTGTACGCTCACATCATGAGTGTTGGAATGGAAGCGGCTACCCGGATAAACTGAAAGAGGAATCAATACCCTTCTTATCGAGAATACTGTTCATCTCCGATGTCTTCGACGCGCTTACTTCCGACCGCTCTTATCGTAAAAAAATGACCAGAAATGATGCCATGGAGATAATAATGAAAGAGGCGGGTGTCCTTTTTGATGAAGAAATGGTGTACGTTATGAAGGAACGAGTTATTGATAGCCTGGATGAAAGCATCATCAACTGTCCATTAATGCTTCCACACCTTTCACGCACCTATAACGGTATTATACCCGCTACGCCTCCCCCGATGGAATCGGACTAAATTATATACAATCGAGGAAACTCCCTGATGTCCTTTTTACCAGATAATGCCTGCTTCGTTTGCGGACCCGCCAACGAAGCAGGGCTTCACTTAGAATTCACTCAAAACGGCGACAGTTACGAAACTACCTTCACACCACCGCGTATCTATCAAGGGTATGCAGGAATATTGCATGGCGGCATCATGGCAACTGTGCTGGATGAGGTAATGGCGCGCTTCGCCTGGGTAATGGCAGGGCCAGCGGCAACAGCCAAGATGACGATTCGTTATCGTAACCCGGCCCCAGTGGGGGTGGCTATAACCTTCCGCAGTTGGGTAACTGCTACGCGCCGCAGCGGTAAAGCCTATGAGATGGCGGCCTCCGCCACTTTAGCAGACGGCACCCTGCTCGCAGAGGCTACGGCGCTGGTAATCTGCATCGACCGTGCGCAACTTGACGAGATGTCCGGTGTCAAAACGAGTGAAATAGTACACGATAACAGCGTATCGTGTACCTAATACTAACACTATAAAAGGAGAATACACCATGAATTTAGTACCTGTTCGTTTGCTACGCGTATCGCTAGCGCTATTCGTCCTATGCTGCGGGACATTCACCCCCCGGCTCCAAGCAGCTGAGGTGACGCCCGACGCCGCCATCGCCATCGCCATGCTGGAGGCAACCCAGGTAGGCTTCCGCGCCGTACACAATAAAGTCGCCCCTGCTCTGGTTTCCATCGTCTCCAGCATCGCCGATTCAAATACCACAACTAATCTTCTCGGCGCTCCTACTATCCCCCAGATACGCAGCGCCAGCGGTTCCGGGGTGATCATCCGCGAAGAAGGCATTATCCTCACTAACTCGCACGTCGTCAACGATGCCAGCAGAATTACGGTGAAATTAAATGGCGGTGAGGAAGACCTGCCCGCGGAGGTAGTGCAAATGGACACACGCACTGACCTGGCTATCGTACGCATCACCAAACCGGGCAAATATCCAGTGGCTACGCTGGGCGATGCCAGCACGGTGCAGGTGGGTGACTGGTCTATTGCCTTCGGCTCACCCTTCCGCCTCGCCTCCACTATGACAGTGGGCATCATCAGCGCTACCGGGCGCAATCTGCCGCAGGAGGAAGGCGCGTTCTCCTACAACGACCTGCTGCAAACGGATGCCGCTATTAATCCGGGCAATAGTGGAGGACCATTGGTGAACATCCGCGGTGAGGTTATCGGGATCAATTTCATGATCTATAGCCCCGGCGATACGGCAGGCAGCGTGGGCATCGGCTTCGCTATCCCCATTAATGATTACAACCGGGAGATCATTAAAACAATCTCGAACGGTAAACAAGTTGAGCGGGGACGACTGGGAGTAAGTGTCGGCCCGCTAAGCGAAGTAATGCGCGAACAATACGGAGTGACCACCGGCGGCGCATTTATCGAAGAGGTAATTCCTGGTATGGCCGCTGAAAGAGCTGGTGTGCTGGCGGAAGATGTGCTTATTGAATTAAATCGTACGGCAATCACCGACTACCAGCATTGCGTGCGGCTAATTGAACGTACAAAGCCGGGCACTGTAGTTTCCGTAACTGTGATACGCAATAAGAAGCCAGTGAAGTTGACTGTGACAGTCGGCGCGATACCTACTCCATCAAAAAGTGACCTGACCGAGATAAATACCGGCATGTCCGTAGAGACTTTGACCACTGACCTGATCAACCAACTCAAAATCACCGGTGTTAAAAATGGTGTGGTAGTGACAAAAGTGGCGGCCGGATCAGTGGCGAATTATGCTGGTATCCGCGCCGGAGATGTCATCCTTAGTCTCGGAGTAGCGGAGAACAGAGTTGAAATCCTCAATGCCGATCAATTCTGGTCAGAGCTCTCGAAACGCAACAACGAACCCACTAAAGGTCAAATACTGCGCCTCAAACGTGGGATCAAGGTACCACAAACGATAACTTTCCCAAAGATTGATACCAGTAAATAACCCTGACCAGTAAAACAATATCAATCTTCGCTATAGCCGCGTGGGTGGGAACTATGCCATGCCCACGCGGTGGCGATGATATCACGCACCGAGGTATATTGCGGTTGCCAGTTAAGCTCCGCTTGTGCGCGCGCCGAGGATGCGATAAGCACAGCAGGATCACCCGCACGCCGCTCCACCAGCACTTCTGGGATGACATGCCCGGTCACCTGTCGGCAATAGTCGATCACCTCACGCACCGAGAAGCCCGTGCCATTACCCAGATTGAAGATCGCCGATTCTCCGCCCGCCATGATGCGGCGCAAGGCCAACAGATGGGCGCTGGCCAGATCATCCACATGGATGTAATCACGCACGCAGGTGCCGTCTTCAGTAGGATAATCGCTACCGAATACATTTATGCTCGGGCGTTGCCCTAATGCCACCTGCAACACTAGCGGAATCAGGTGCGTTTCTGGGGAATGATCCTCACCGACCTCCCCGCCCGGCGTGGCCCCAGCGGCATTGAAGTACCGCAACGCGGTGTAGTTCAACCCATAGGCAACGCGATAACTTTCCAGCAATCCCTCAAAAGCCAATTTAGTCCGCCCATAGGGGTTAGTCGGATGGGTAGCAGTATCCTCGGTGATGGGTACCTCTTCTGGCTCACCGTAGGCGGCAGCCGTACTGGAGAAGATAACGTGCTGCACACCCGCTTCCAGCGCACCGTCGATCAGCGCTTTACCTTTCACCACGTTGTTCTCATAGTACTTCGCCGGGTTAGTAACAGATTCGCCCACCAGACTATCGGCGCCAAAATGCATCAGCGCGTCAATCTTGTGACGTCGGCACAGGTCAGCCACCAGCGCGCCATTGCCATAGTCGCCCACGACTAGCTCCATGCCCGCCACCGCCGCCCGATGCCCCTTGGCCAGGTTATCCAGCACCGTAACTGTACCGGCATTCTCCCGCAACAGATATTTGACCATATGGCTACCGATATATCCGGCTCCGCCCACAACAAGGATATTCACCAACGCACCCTCCTCTAATTCATACAAATAGCATACCGCTTAATGGGGATTAAGGGCAAGGATAAAGCAGCGGGAGGGTGTAAACGCCTGGCTGGGTTGCGACTATTATGACTTTTTGGCACCTTCCTCACTAATCGGTTATAATAGATAGACATTGAGGTGACACAGTATGGTTGATACGTTGAGTAAGGTACCTGCACGCTTATATCATGAGCTGATTGTAGCTGGTTATGGCGGGCAAGGAGTGCAGACGTTAGGGCAGATACTGGCCGAGGCGATGGTGCTGAATGGCAATGAAGTCGTCTGGACTCCTGCCTATGGGCCGGAGATGCGCGGTGGCCCGTCATTCTGCACAGTTATCATGTCAGATCGTCCCATTGGCTCGCCGGTAGTGGCTCATGCAGACACGGCGATCATCATGGATCAACCGAGTGTAGCAAAATACCAGCAGCGGCTGCGTCCCACCGGGCGAATTATCTACAACAGTACGTTGGTGAAACCCGAATTGCTCCGTACCGATATCCCTACCTTCGCCGTCCCTGCCGGGGAACTGGCAGAGGAACTGGGCATGGCACAGGCGACAAATATGATCATGCTCGGCGCTTTCATCTACCTGACGAAGCTGGTGTCCCCGGAATCGATTCTTACCGCGTTGCGCGAATCGCTGCCGGAACGCAAGCATCACCTGTTGCCACTCAACGAGCAGGCATTGATCCTGGGAGGGCAAGCATGCTTGAGCAACTCTTGTGTTATCAAATAATGACCTCCCTACCCGAGAAATGAGTGCCAATTGACCATGAAACACCTTACGGACAAGCTGGTTTCGCTGGTATATAGATGGCTCCTCATCGTGGCTATATCGCAATTAGGCATTGTCACATGCGGCGCGGTGGAGCGGGTCGTCTTCCAACGCCAGGAATTGAGTGGGGAAGTCTACAATCTGGTAATTATGGACGAGGACAGTGACCACCCCGCCGAGTTACCCACTGACCCACTGCTCACCGGCTCGCGTATGCAACCAACGCTTTCCCCGGATATGCGCACCTTGACCTTCACCGCGCAAACCGACGGCGGACATTATCGCCTGTTTCGCTGGGAGATAGACGAGAACAATATGCCCGTGGGCTCGCCCACCCTCGTTATCCCTGCCGCCACCGATAAATTATGGGGTGATGAACTATTCCCCACCCTCTCCAATGACGGAACCTTGCTGGCCTTTCTGGTGGAGGAGGGCACCGGTGATTATTCCCTACGGACGCTGGATATTACCACTGGGAAAATACACCTTTTGCGGCATGTGAATGTGGCTGCTCCACTACAATGGCGAACTGATGATGTAACACTCCTCTTCCTGGAGAACGTGGGTGGAATCCAGCAGCTTCGACAATTATTCGTCGATGATTCCTCCCTGCTACCTGACTATTACTTCGCCGGGAAGAATATCATCTCGGCCACCTACTCTCCCGATGGTAACCATATCGCTGCTCTCCTCGCGGCGGAAGATGGTACTTCCACGTTGGAGGTGACGCTGACCAATGGCAAAACCCGCATCGTCCTCTCCCGCTTGATCAATGCCAAATGCGTACGCTGGCCCCACACCGGCATGTTGATGTTCAACGCCTCGCGCGTGGGAGAACAGACCGGCAAAGCCTTGTGGAGCGTCGCCGTAGATGGCACCGGGTTGTTGGGGATTTCAGGCTACACTATTCCGCGCCTGGTCTCGCATTTCGCCCGGAGACAACTTCCCGCCGACGGGTTCGACTTCCCCGTTGATAAAGTCCAGCCGCTACTCCTGCCCAGTTCAGTTGAATCAATTACCTCGAATGTCCTCGGCGGAAGTAATACCTGGCTTACACTAATAAGTAAGCGCGCGCAGTTCAACTACACGCCGCCGCATGATAATACTATCTATCGCAATATGCCCTTCATTCGACAACCACGCCCACAAGCTGTACAGCTGGAAACACGCGCACGCTTGCAACCGCCAGCACCCCCGGTACTGACGGGCAACGTTAACTTCGTCACCCCGCTCCCGGACACCGAAGTGCGCGGGACCATCCTCATCACTGCTTATGCCCGTCGCAAAGTCACGCAGGTAATCCTGCGCATCGAAGGGGAAGTGATGGGTACGTTGCCGGTGAAAGTTTTCAATGCCGAGTGGGGGATCATCGGCTATACCTGGAACACCCAGGAATGGCTGAATACTGACCTTCCCGCTGGACAATTACCCGGCAAAACGCGCGAGCAACAACACTTTTCCGATGGGCAATATATGCTCACCCTCACCGCCTTGAACATGGACGGCGACATCGTGGGGCGTGATTTCGTCAACGTCACTGTAGCGAATGAACTACCGGCGAAACTAATCCCGGCTTCACTGGAGTTGAACTATCCGAGTGAAACTACCACCCCCGACGAACGCTATCGGGTGACCGCGATGGGCAATATATACGGCACGCCAACAACTCCGGCACCGGGCTACGTCCTGTTCGATATCTATTATACGCGCCGCGCCCTCCGTGCCGAACGAGGTAAGGGCTTGCGATGGCAATCACAAGTAGAGACATCGCCCACCGGCAACGCCCTCATCCTCCCCAATGGCGCAAAACCGATGCCGGAAGAAGGCAAGCTGGTGCTTTACCTGCAATCGCCCGAAGGTGTGGTCACCAATGACCGGAAAGAGAATATCCCCCCATTGACGATGCTCACAGTACCCTTCACCGGCATTGATGCCCAGCCTTTCCGCGTTGGCATGAGCTGGTACGACCCTATGTGGGTAGTGGCAGATTTGTATAACCGCACCACTTGGAAAGTTCCCAGCAAACACCAGTTGGATGGAGTCGAGCGTATCGGGGGTAGCTACTATGCCCGCATCCGCTCGGAATTCAGTACCCGACTACAACTGCCGACCACTATCACCACCACAGTTCCCGGCTTCAAAGAGGCTCCAACTTCGATGGACAGCTCCATCCCCACCATGCGCGGAGTACGTTATAGCTGGTTCGACTACACCGCTCACTCGTTCTACAAGGTAGAAGATTACATCGTCTACGACCTACCCGGCGGCGCACACTATACGGTGCGGTATAGCTATGTCCGGTCAGGGTTGTAGCCCGCGCGCGCCGTTGTATACAAATACGCGCCACGGCGGATGCGGGCTACAGGTGCACAATATTTCACCCCGAAGGGGTGGCGGACTATCTGGTTCCGTATGTTAGGATTATAAACGTGCCACTAGGAGTATCGGTTCTACCTAACCCGGCCACGTCGGAACCAAATTCAATACGCACTAATACGGTTAAATGCCAATCAATCGGAATAATAACATAGTTCCGGGCGAAACCCGGGGTCGGCTTATCGAATGCATGACCTCAATATATAAACCTCTTCCCCGGATTTCGCCCGGGGCTATGGTATCCTGCCACAATGCTTAATTTACAGGATATTAGGATGGTCAGGATAACAGGTAGGATATTGTCTTCATCGGATAATACTTCCCGGCTCTTTTATCCTACTCATCCTTACATCCTGTAAATTAAAGCAATCGGAGAGATTCCTTATGGTTTTTCGACCCACCCGCAACGCCCAACGCCCTTTGCGCGTATAATCATATGGACTGCTACGGAGGACAGGATGAAATTCCGCTTTCTATTGCTCATAATTGTCATAATCTCGCTATATATCAGTGCAGCGAATGCGGCATTGCCGCCTGTGATCCCACTGAGACCGCTCTTTGCGCCCGTAGATCGTTGCCTGGCTACGCTTTCGCCGGATAACTCTAGTGTAGTATATCTCGGTGCGCTGCAGCAAAACGCCCGCAAACTACTGGTGCGCACACTGGCGACGGGTGACGAGGTTGTCCTTGATAGTATCCCCGGAGGAAGACTGCGCGACCTGCATTGGAGCGAAGATGGAAAAACTATCTACTGCCAGCACGATGACGAAGATGCTACCTGGCACGCACAAGTTTACTTCCTGCCCGCAGGGAAATCGCTAGTTATCTCTCCACGCACCTGCAATATTATCGACGTGAAACCGGTGCCGAACAACCCTGCCCAATTCCTTCTACGCGGCACAGAAGATGCAAAGACGGTACTCTACCACTCCGAAATAACCAGCGAAAATGGGAGCAAATCTGCACGAATCATCCTCCCTGTCGGCATGAATGATTGGAGTATCGCCCCCGGTGGAACGATGATCGCTGGCGTACGCAACCGAAAAGACGGGGCGCGCCGCCTGGAGCTATTCTCCCCCACTCTAGCAGATAGCAAGCAAGAGCAACCGACAGTAAAGTACGAGTGGGGTATCGGTGATCAGGGGAAATTGTTCGGCTATACTGAGAATGGCAAGGCGCTCATCATCTCCAGCGACAAAGGCGCACCAACCATCCGTGTCCTGCGCATCGATGCCGAAACCGGGGGAGAGACCGTCCTCACCGCTGATGAAGAATACGACGCCACCAGCACCGCACAGGACAGCGCCAGTGTCTACGCAGTGATGACCGAGAAAGAGAAGCCCGTCTGGACACCGCTCGATGCCGGGCTGACCGACGATTTTGCGCTGCTGGCCAATGCTGAAAGCGGGGCCTTCAATATCTCGTGCACTAACCGCACTGATGCGTACTGGCTGGTGAGCTACTTCTACGACACCTCTACCGAAAAGATATTTATCTATGAGCGTGCCACTAAGAAACTCACTCTCTTTTATGCAACTAACAAAGACCTGGGTAACTACCAGCTAGCGGCTAAACACCCGATAGAATTTGCCGCACGCGACGGGTTGAATATCCACGGCTACCTCACCACTCCAGTGGGGATTCCCGCCAAAAACCTGCCGCTGATGCTGCTGGTGCATGGCGGCCCGTGGAACCGTGACCGCTGGATATATTCGCCCACGGTACAACTATTGGCTAATCGAGGCTACGCCGTGCTGCAGGTGAATTTCCGCGGCTCCACCGGTTATGGGCGCGACTTCCTGGCGGCGGGTAATCACGAATGGGGCGGGGCAATGCAGAATGACCTCAGCGATGCCGTCGCCTGGGCGGTCAAGGACGGCGTCGCCAATCCCAAACTCATTGCGATTATGGGTGCTTCCTACGGCGGTTATGCCGCGCTCTGTGGGCTATCCTACACTCCCGAGCTTTATGTAGCTGGTGTAGCCTTCGCCGCCCCCAGTAACCTGGCGGCGCTACGCAGCTATCGCGGCAATACGCACACACCCTCCGGGGCATCAGAGGACTCCGCCATCGGCAATCCGGCTACCGAGAAAGACTTCCTCAACAGCCGCTCGCCGGTAAATGTCCTCACAAACATCAAAGCCCAGCTTCTCATCGGACAGGGTGGCAAAGATGAACGCGTAAAACAGCAATTTACCGATGAACTAGTACTGGGAATGCAGAAAGCGGCTAAATCTGTCAGCTACTACCTCTACCCCGATGCCGGCCATGTACTGACCAAAGAACCGGACATCATTGATTATTACGGACATGTCGTAGAGTTTTTGGGGCTGTATCTGGGAGGACGATAGGGGGTTCGTTGATCCCACGCATGTAGGGGCACAAGGCTTGTGCCCACGTTGTAACCATACCTTCAATTGATAATGACTCCCATACCCGTATCGAGGGCACATGCCATGTGCCCCTACAAATATACCTGCACCTTGTAAGCAAGCAAAAAACAAGGAAAAATGACAATCGCGTAGAATGATATAGCTAATAGTGACAGAAAGAAGAAACCAATTATGTCGTGGTTTACGCTGCAAAAATTAAAATCGAAGGATCAGGCGGCACGTTGTGATGCGGTGCGCGAGATTGCGCGCGAGGGAGACATTGAGCATATGCTACCGATGCTCTCCGACGCCTCGGCTATGGTACGCGTGGTCACCATTAAGGAACTGGCCCGCTTGCGCGCTACTGCCGCGCTAGAGCCGCTCTGTACGGCGCTGCAGGATATTGATATTAACGTCCGTAAGGTCGCTGCAGAGGCGCTGGCGGAAATTAACGACCCTATAGCTATCACCCCATTGCTAGAGGCGCTGGGCGACGTGAATCGTGAAGTACGCGCCTGTGTCATCGCCGCCTTAGTGCGCTTCGGGCCCTCCGCCCTGGAATCTGTCATCGGCGCTTTAGGTGATCCAGATGATGATGCCCGGCGTGCCGCCGTCAACACCCTGGTGCAGGCAGGTTTCGGCACTGTACCCGCATTACTCGATGCCCTGCACTCTTCCGATGCCTATGTCCGGCAATCCGTCTGTGAGTGTCTGGGCAAACTGGGCGGCACGGATGCGATACCTACGTTGTATCAGCTTTTACTGGATGAGAATTCACGGGTACGAAATGCAGCGGCGCAATCATTACAGCTTTTACATTGGAAACCACTCGACGCGGGCGAATATGCCACCGTGATGTTAGCAATCGGCAAGTATAAAGAAGCCGTAGCGCATGGGATCGTCGCGATTCCCGCCCTGACCGCCCTGCTGGCGGCCGAAGAGATACCGGTGCGGATGACAGCGGTGAAGGCGTTGGCGCATCTGCGCTTGCCCGAGTCCATTGACCCGCTGGTGTCCGCCTTAAGCGATAGCGACGCGAAAGTACGCCGAACCGCTGCCGAGTTGCTCTTCGCCCTTGGCTGGCGACCCCAGACTCCACTACAGGTTACCCTGTATGCTACCGCTACTGAGCTATTTGATTCATTAGAGGCGGACAACGCGGATCCAGCGCCATTGCTGAAATTACTCCATGACGTCTCCCCCGAAATCCGCCGCCGCGCCGCTCTGACGATGGGCCGCTTGCAGCTGACTGCCGCTGTGCCGGAGCTACTCACATCTTTGCAGGATGCAGATGACAACGTGGCCGCCAATGCCGCCACTGCGCTAGGCCTGCTGGGCGCGCAGAGTGCCACCACCGAGCTACTGCTGGCGCTCGCCAGTGGGCGTCTGCCCTTGCAGCAGGCAGCAGCCAGGGCGCTGGGCAAACTATGCAACGCCAGCGCGCTGGCCCCGCTGAGTGAGCTGTTGACCTCGCCTACTCCCGCTCTACGCGCGGCGGTGATCCGGGCGCTGGGCGACATGGGTGCCGAGGAGAAGATATCGGCCCTCATCGACGCTTTAACCGATGTGGATATGACTGTACACACCGCCGCCCAGGATGCCCTACATGCTATCGGTGTCCCGGCATTGGCGGCGCTGGGGGCGGCGCTCTGCACGCCGGATGACCTGAAACGGGAGATGGCCGCACTGGCGCTGGAGAAATTCGCCAAGGATGCCGTGCCGGTGCTCATCTCCGCCCTGCAAGGTGACCATGCGGAGGGGAGAAGAGTAGCGGCCTCTATTCTGGGACGGATGGGCTGGGAGCCGACATCCTCGGAAGAAAAAGCCTGGTTCTACCTGATGCGCGGGGATTTCACCGCTTTGCTCGAACAGAAAGCTGACGCGGTAGGGCCGCTGATTATCGCACTGAAAGACCGCGACCCCGCGATACGCGCATTGGCGGCCAGCGCCCTGGGAGATATCAAAGACCCGTGCGCGGCCATACCGCTGACACAGGCATTCCGCGAGCAGGATATGGATGTGCGGAAAAAAGTGGCCCAGGCGATTATCTCCGTCATGGGTGCTGATGCGTATAAACCGCTGGTAGCGGCCCTGGATGATTCACTCGCCTATGTACGCAAGGAAGCAGCCTACGCGCTGGCAAAGCTGCACCATCAGCTGGCCGTGGTACCGCTCATCGCATCCCTGAAAGACCCGATCGACGAAGTCCGCATCGCCGTCTCCTTCGCTCTCGGCAAGTATGGCGATACCCGCGCCATAGACCCACTGATAGACCGCCTGCGTGACGCCAACCCGGAAGTACGCTCCACCGTGGCCAGAGCGCTGGGCGAGATCGGCGACACCCGCGCCCGTGATCCGCTACTACACCTCCTCCGCGAGGATAACTACCGCGCCGTCCGCGAAGCAGCAGCAGAAGCGTTGGGGGTGTTTGATAATTGAGAGGGGATGGACGGCCACAAGGTGGCGAATGCCATTGCCACGGGTGAATAATGAAATGTAACCGCCCGCCCTGTGGTTTAGGGCGGGCGGCACTCGATTATAATATTCAGATATGTGTGACTATTACTTTCCTCGAGTTAATGGCCCCCAGCTAATTAATGGCCACTCGATATCTCGAAAGCCTCTGTAATCTAGCTTCCCCATTAAACCAAATGGTATCTTATCCTTCGGAACATAGTAGAACATCCCCATCAAACGATAATGAGCTAGCCGATCATCTATATTTCCAGAGACACGCCGAACATTTTGTCCGTTGATATCGGCAATGCATATAACATTCCCTGGCCCCTTTTCTTTAGTATACGCAGTCAGAGCGATAGT
>JBBRXO010000013.1:0-40019 GCA_038248345.1 Armatimonadota bacterium
AGAGCACGTACCTGCAATGATATCACTTTTGCATTATTTCGCCAATCGATTGCCCGTTCCTCTTTTTTTATCGCTGGTGCAAAGGTAACATTTTCTACATCCTGTGGGATATGCGGCGCAGTACCATCCATAATCGATGGCAAATATTGTAGCAACAACGGTGCGGCCATCACTGCCAATCGTTCGTAGAGTTCAGCGCCGGTTTCGGTACCGTCAATATCAGTGTGCACGGTGGCAATAATATCACCAGCATCCATCTGTTTGGCCATCCACATCAAGGTAACACCCGTTTCCTGCTCGCCGGCCCAAACTGCGCGCTGAACTGGTGCGGCCCCACGATACTGGGGCAAGAGCGAACCGTGGAGGTTAACGGTGCCCATCGGCGGCAACAAGCGTAAGGAATCCGGTAAAAATTGTCCGTATGCTACCACGACGCTGACATCAGGAGCTAACATTTTCGCATGGGCGATAAACTCCAGCTCCCGACATGATTCTGGCTGCAGTACCAGTAAATTGAGGCTCTCTGCTAATAACTTCAGGGGTGGGGGGGTGAGCTTTCCTCCTCTACCCGAAGGACGATCAGGCTGGGTAACAACGCCGACGATCTCGTAGCCAGCAGAGGATAATTGCTGTAACGCTGGCAACGCGAAGGTACTGGTACCGAAAAATAGAATACGTGCCGTCATACAGATATCTTTTCCTTTTCAATCTCCGCCTGTCTCTCAAAGACAGTCTTGGCATCCGCCAGGGTAGTGGGGCGCTCGATGGACTCACCGTTTTCATCTGTCTGCTCAGTCACCCAGCGCAACGTGCTGGTGTCTACGCGGTCGATAAATAAGCGCCCATCCAGATGATCAACCTCATGCTGAATTGCCCGTGCCCATAAACCATCACCTGACAAGGTTATCTTCTTCCCAAATCTGTTCAGCCCACGCACCGTCACAGTTTCAGCGCAGGTTACATCACCATGTAGACCTGGTAGGCTCAAGCAACCTTCGACGCCAGTCTGCGAACCTTCCGCGTGGGTGATTTTCGGGTTGATAATCGTCTGCAATTTATCATCAGTATCCACGACGATAATACGCAAGGAAATCCCCACCTGCGGTGCAGCTAAACCAACACCACGGGATTCATACATTAACTCAGCCATATTGGCGAAAAATTCCTGTAACTCCGGGGTAACGCGATCAACGGTCACCGCTTTTTTTCTTAAAACCACAGCCGGGTATTTCACTATTTGCATTCTACTCATGTCTTTCTCTTTTCAGTCTATCGTTTGATTGTGACAAAACGATTCAGATTGTATTATTATTCCCCGCACGCGCGAAGAATATCATCACCAGTAAGTATAATGGCGCCATTATCAGGGCATTTATGCCGCCCATAGTAGCGGATGCCAGCAGTGTCGTTGTCAGATCTTCATGGGCGGCAACATTTATGATTACCGCCAGAAAAGCTGAGAAGAGCAAGGTGGTTAGCATCGCTACCAGCAAGTTATGTTTCGAGTACCGTAATGTAACAAGACCAGCCATGGCACCGCTGAGAGATCCGATAATAATATCATACACCAGATTCGAGCCAGACAATACCGAGAGGGATAATCCGCCGAAAGCCCCAACCACCGCACCGGTAGCAGGCCCCGCCGCTAGCCCGGCTGCAACGCCAATCAACCACAAAGCCCCGGGTAATGCGGGCGTAAAATTAGCCTGCACACCCGCCGCCAACCAGAGGGCTGTCCCCCAACCGAATATCTCTCCCCATCGCATTATTTAATAATAGCGGATATTCACGATTTAGGCCATAATTCCCAGCTATGATTGACCGGGCCGGGGCCATGTCCAGGCGACCAGCCAGCGCCAATTGCTTCCAGCAACCATTCAATAGACTCTTCCACCGCCGTCTCCATAGAGTATTTACGGGCGACTTTGGCGGCAATAGCGGCTGAAAGTGTACAACCAGTGCCATGGGTATCCGGGCAATCCATGCGCCCATGAGTGTAACGGTAAACCGCGCCAGATGATTTCACCAGGGTATCGGTAATTAAGTCCTTGTCACTGTGCCCACCTTTTATCAATACGGCAACAGGGCCAGTCTTAAGCAACTCACGTGCAGCATCTTCAGCATCAGTGACTTCGCTGATTCCCAGCAGCAACGCGGCCTCGGGAAGATTGGGAGTGATAAGCGCGGCAAGTGGGAATAGTTCTTCCACTAACGTGACACGCGCATCAACATCAAGTAGTAGTTTACCAGAAGACGAAACCAACACCGGATCGAGGATAACCGGGGGTAGGGGAGTTGAGAACCCGCGCAGGGCGGCGGCAACTGCCAGGATGCTATCACGATTAGCCAACATGCCAATTTTGATAGCGTGAAAGGAGATATCGCTCAACACCGCCTGTAGTTGTGCAGTCATCACATTATCTGGTAGCGGATAAACGGATTGCACTCCCAAAGTATTCTGTGCGGTAATGGCGGTAATAACTGATGCTCCATAAACATCCATGGCAAAAAATGTCTTCAGATCCGCCTGAATCCCCGCGCCACCGCAAGAGTCACTGCCGGCGATGGTGAGAGCGATGGGATATGGTGATGTTTTTTTTCTCACGATACTGATGTCCTTCATCTGACCACCGGTGGGGCAGGGAGGAGATTATAGACCGATGTTGCTGACCCTATCAGCAAAATCTTCGGCAATACCCTGGTTGATCTCCAAAAGAGACGAGGTGTCTGATAATATATCTTATGTCATAGTTAGCGCGCAACTAAGTCAAGTTCACCAGATAATACATCTAGCAATCCCATTGGGGTATCAATGACGAAATCGGCACCGGCCTGTTGTAGCTCATCGATAGAACGCAACGACCAGCTCACCGCTACGGCTTTCATCCCCGCGGCATGGGCGGCGATCATGTCATCAGGATTGTCGCCAACGTAAAGCGCTTCCTCCGCTATGATATTTAATCGTGTACAAGCTGCCCAAATTGGATCCGGCGCTGGCTTAACCCGTGGCGCATCTTCTTCAGCGATGATACATTGAAAGAAATGTGCCATCCCCAGGTCGTCCACCGTATGCTGTGCATTGATTGCCTTTTTGCTGGTGACTATGCCCAATTTGTATCCGGCAGCCACCAGCGATTCTAGTAGCTCGTTTACTCCAGCGAATTCTCGCAACATTTCGTCATGTAATTCGCTGTAGCGCCCACGATAGAAAGCTGCCGCCGCATCCAGGTCGATTGGCGGGTACAGAATACGCAGTTGTTCGCGCAGAATCAAGCCCCAGGCCCCCATAACTTCATCATGTGCCCACACACGTCCACTGGCGCGCTCCAAAGTCTCTGCCAGCGTCCGCTGGATAATCTCGTTGGTGTCGGCTATCGTTCCGTCCAAATCAAACAATACGGCTTTATATCTCATCATTACTCCGGTTTGTGTGCCACATAGAATATCCGCTCCGAGCGAATACCAGCGGGTAAAAACGAATATGCATCATACGCTTCCACGCCGGTAAAACCGGCGTCCGCAAGGAATGCCAGCACGTCGCTATGCCGATGTGCGCGTTCCTTATGCACTTCGCGGAAACAACGGCCATCGGACAGATAATATTCCATCTCTACTGTGGCCATGCGGGTGCGCATATTATAAGTTGCTGTCCAAAGGTGCTTTACCTTCGCAGCTTCATCCCAGAAATTATCCTGGGAAAACAGGTTTTTCTCCAGTGCATACTCACTATTCAGATCGAAGATAAAACCGCCGCCGGGCTTCAGTGCAGCCATTACCCCAGCAAAGAGTTTTTGCACGCCCTGAGATGTTAATACATAATTAACGCTATCAAATAAACATATCGCCAGATCGAAGTCCCGCTTTGCCAGCGCTAATTGCGTGGCATCCTGGCAGAGAAAGCTCACCTCCCCTACCCTTTTCTGTGCAGCTTTCTGTTGGGCAATCTCAATCATACGCGGGGCAATATCCACCCCCAGCACACTGAACCCCTGCTCTGCCAGCAGCAATGCTATTGTTCCAGTGCCAGTTGCCACATCGAGGATATCTTTCGCATTCGCCCACCCGTGCTGCTTCATGATGCGCTTCAGATAACGTACCCAATCAGCATAAGGTACTACCGACATGATCTCATCATAATATGGCGCAACGGCGTCAAACTGCTCAGCAAGTAAGGTAGTGGATGATTTTAACATATCACAAGCCTAACGAGGGCTTGATTCCGATGATATCCCCACTAACCGTGGCAAATCCTTCGGTCGTATCAACTTTGATATTATCCGACCTGATTGGCAAGGTAGTCAGGTCAATGACCGGATTGATATTATTGAGCAAGTCGGCAACAATCGGAAAAACCGCATTCTTCTTACCATTCACGGTCATATTCGCCGTATCAACGCGGAAATCTATCTTTCCCGTCTCAGTCGCCGGGACTAATTTTCCCGGTGCTACCAGCACCAGTTTCTGATTAAAAGGCATGGGGATATCTCCCTGCACGGATGTAACTCCATCTTTGCCAAAGGTCACTTTGAGGGCGCTCAGCGACACTCGCATAGCGCTAAAGGAGAAACCGCGCGCGCGGATCATCTCGGTAACTACAGTATCAGCAATTTTAACCTTGAAATTCTTCCCTTTGGCATCTACCAGCCGAAATGGTGGGCCAGAAACATCGATATCAGTAAATTGCACATCCGTCTCCGCCAGCTGCAGACCATTCTTCAGAATCAGGTCTTTGCCGGAGATATTCAGCTCATCGATACGGGCACTCTTCCAGCCGGTAAGATGCATCGGCAACGGTTCTGGAGTAATCAGCAACTTCTCCGGGTTATTAAACAGATTACTCGCCTGTCCGCGTACCTGCGCTTTAATGATATTGGTAGCATTCGCCTGCCACCACCAGAATCCGGCGCCACCGATAACAGCTAGAACAATTATCAATGCTAGTAGTTTTTTGAACATAGTTATACTTCCATTTTCGCCGTCAGCACGACGATGCGGCGTTTCCCCGCGCGGATGAGCATATCCTCCTGCGGTGTTATCATCGCCTGCGGATCTGTTATCTTTTCTTCGCCAACATGCACCGCGCCCTGTTGGATTAGTCGTCGTGCTTCACCAGCGGAAGTAGTCATACCAGTTTCCAGCATCAATTTCGCCAGTGATATCGCTACGCCAAACTGCTCACTCGTTAACTCAATGCTTTCTGCAACCGCGCGGTAATCATCAATCGACTGTCCACGACCGCCGAAGGTACGGCGGAAGTTCTCTGATGCTAGTGTACCCGCTTCCACGTCATACATGCTGGCGACGATCTCGCGGGCCAGTTTATCTTTGGCATCACGCGGATTCATCCCCCCCTGCCCCATCGTCTTCACCATCTCGTCTACTTCACTCATGGGGATATCTGTGAGATATTCCATATACATAGCGATCAAGTTATCCGGCAAAGACATCACTTTGCCGTACATGTCATCCGGGGTATCCAGCACGGCAATGTAGTTACCCAGGCTCTTTGACATCTTCTTCACACCGTCTGTGCCAGGTATCAGCGGGCGGGTGATCACCACCTGCTCTGCCATATTATGTACGCGCTGCATCTCGCGGCCCACCAGCAAATTGAATTTTTGATCCGTTCCGCCGAATTCGATGTCTGCCTGCACTGCGAAACTGTCGTACCCCTGCATCAGTGGATAAAATAGCTCATGAATACCGATGGGGGCCTGCGCGGCAAAACGCTTGGCGAAGTCATCGCGCTCCAGCATCTGCGCTACGGTGAACTTGCCCGCCAGCCGTATCATGTCTTCCGGTGTCAGCGTACCTAACCATTCACTATTGAAGCGAATCTCCGCCTTCTCCATATCCAGCACTTTACTCGCTTGCACCACGTAGGTCTCAGCATTTGCACGCACTTGTTCACGTGTCAACTGTGGCCGGGTGGCGGAGCGACCGCTGGGGTCACCGATCATTGCAGTAAAGTCGCCAATGATGAACACCACCTGGTGACCAAGCTCCTGCATGCGGCGCAAAGCGCGCAACTGTACACAATGCCCTAGCGTAAGGTCTGGCGCCGAGGGATCTGCGCCGAATTTCACGCGCAATGGGCGTCCCAGCTTCAACTTGGCGGTCAGCTCTTCTTCATTTATCAGGTCAATAACACCGCGCTTCATCTGCGCGATCTGTTCGGCAATTGAGAACATGTAACTTCCTTTTTAGTTATGCTGTTGCGTGGCCAGAAACCAGCAGAAAAATGTCGAGAATACCACTGCGAATAGTGTCCGCATGGCGAAGGCCAGATCTATTTGCGCAAAAGTACCATGCATTACCACGACAGCCGTTACAATGAGCAACGATGCCAGTATCGGAATAGTGACACCAAGGGTCAGCGCTAATTTTATCGTCATCATATTATACACCTTACCGCTGTTATGCCAGATGCGCCAACCGACAATGCCGCCAGCAAGAGCTGACACCAATGGATTGGGCGGAAAGATGAGCATAAATTTACTCTGACCGAGTAAGTATTCGGTAGAACCGACACTGAATATCGCGATAAGCAGCATGCCTATCACGGCATAAACAATCGCCTGGTTGCGTACAATGTTAATGTCTATCGCGACAGTTGGCATGGTCACTGCGGTGGAGGATGGGTGCAGGCATTCCTGGCAACGTATCCCCACCGGGCCAAAACGCATACAGTCCGGGCACAGCGGTTTTCCGCAACGGCCACAGCTGACATAGGTATTGCGATCAGGATGTCGATAGCACCCGGGTGCAGGCTTGTGATCTTTAGTTAATTCCACGGGGGCCATAGATTTCCTCTGGCATCACCCCTTCCCGCTATGGGAAGGGAAAAGGGCTGGTGGTTTCTCCACTATTCCTGGAATTGTCCAATACGCCGGAAGCGTGCGTAGCGGTGTTCCGCCAGTGCATCCGGCGAGAGCTTCTGCAATTTGTCCAGATTTCGTAATATGGAGGCTTTGATCAACTCCGCCGTTTCGTTGGGCTTGCGGTGTGCGCCCCCCACCGGTTCCGGGATCACTTCGTCAATGATGCCCATTTCCAGGTTATCCTGTGCGGTAATCTTTAGGGCCGCCGCTGCCTCGCTACCGCGACTGCCATCGCGACCGAAGGTATCGAGGATCGCGGCGCATCCCTCCGGTGGGATGACCGAATAAACACTATGCTCTAGCATCGTCACATGATTGCCCACTGCAATACCCAATGCCCCCCCACTGCCACCTTCGCCAATAATAGTAACGATAATCGGTACTCGCATACGTGACATTAGTGCCATACAGGCGGCGATAGCCTCGGAGATGCCGCGTTCCTCTGCCTCCAGCCGCGCCTCAGCCGCGGGGGTATCAATAAAGCAGATGATGGGTAGATTGCGTCGCTCCGCCAGTTCCATCAGGCGCATCGCCTTGCGATATCCCTCTGGGCGCGCCGAGCCGAAGTTGCGGAACTGCCGTTCCTTTACATCCCGGCCCTTCTGGTGACCGATAATAATCATGGAACGACCATCAATACGTCCGATACCACCGATAATTGCCGCATCATCACCGAAGCGACGGTCGCCGTGCAGCTCGATGAAATCGTCACAGATCAGGTTCAGGTAATCCGATGTATAGGGCCGGTTGGGATGCCGCGCCAATAGGGTGTTATCCCAGGCTGACAGATTAGAAAATATCTGTTCGCACAATTTTGCGTGCTTCTTTCGCATTGATTCGATCTTCTCGCTTCGATCAATCCCATGTGTTGCGGTGTATTCTTCGAGCTGAGTGATCTGTTCTTCAATTTCCTGCAATGGCTTCTCGAAAGGAAGCCAGCGACTGGTCGATATCATGATGAAATTATTCCTTGTCTTCACTTCTGGCAGCTTCAGCCTCCGGCCGGGCGTCAGTCAGATAGGTTATTAAGCGGGCCACGGTACTGCGCAGGTCGCGGCGATGCACCACCAGGTCGATCATGCCGTGATTCAACTGAAACTCCGAGGTATGCGTACCCGGCGGTAACTTTATCTTCAGGTTCTGTTCGATAACACGTGGCCCGGCAAAGCCAATGAGCGCACCCGGCTCGGCGACCAGTACATCTCCCAGCGAGGCGAAGCTGGCGAAAACGCCTGCCGTAGTCGGGTCAGTCAACACCACGATATATACCTGCCCCGCCGCTTTTAACTTTTCACACGCCGCAGCAGTTTTGGCCATCTGCATCAGCGAGATAATCCCCTCATGCATACGGGCGCCACCGCTGGCGCATACCAGCACTACTGGACGCTTCAGCTCCACGCCACGTTCCAATGCTCGGGTGACCTTCTCCCCTACAACCGAGCCCATGCTACCACCCATGAAGGAGAAACTGGCCACGCCCAGTACGGTGGGGATATTGTCTATCATCGTATCGCCATAGCGGAAGGCTTCGTTCTGGCCCGAGTTCTTCTGCCCTCGTATTAGTTTTTCACCGTAACCGGGGAAGTCCAACGGGTTGCACGGCTGCATCCCGGCATCTATCTCGGCGAACTGGTTATCATCAACGAGCATCGCAATTCGGTCTGCCGCTGATAATGGGAAATGGTACTGACAATGTGTACACACCCGAAGATTGCGCTCCAGCTCTTTTCCATACAGCATGGTGCGGCATTTCGGGCATTTGTGCCACAAACCCACCGGAATAATATCTTCTGCCGCTGCGACTTTCGCAACATTAGACTTTGATGACTTAGTCACTTCAGGCATAACCTGCACGTCCTCTTTCCATAAAACAATCTAAAACAGGACTGCGGAGCAAGCTCCGCACATTGGAATCCTAACAGTTTTGCGTCTTTTTTACAACTATTGTAGCTAACCCGTTGAGCTACAGGATGATTTCTGCCACCGATTTCACCACCAGTGTCGGTCGGTAGGCAAAGCGCTCGATCTCTGTAATATCAGTAACGCCAGTAAGTACCAGGATGGTGTCCATGCCCGCTTCCATACCAGCGATTATATCGGTATCCATGCGATCACCCACCATTATTGCGTTTTCCGAGTGTACACCGAGGTAATGCAGCGCGCTACGCATCATCAGCGGGTTCGGCTTACCAATAAAGTACGGTGCCACGCCGGAAGCCTCCTGAATTAGCTTTGCCAACGCGCCGCAAGCAGGGACGATTCCCTGCTCTGCTGGGCCGCTGGTGTCCGGGTTAGTTGCGATGAAACGTGCCCCACCCTTCACCAGCCTGATCGCCATGGTAATGCTCTCATAGCTATAATTGGTCGTCTCTCCCAGCACAAAATATTCCGGGTTATTGGCGGTTATTGTGTAGCCCGCCTGGTGCAATGCCTCGGTTAGCCCCGATTCCCCGATTACATAAGCCGTACTATTGGGCCGCTGGGTTGCCAGGAAATTTGCCGTCGCCATCGCCGAGGTAAACAGGTGCGTTTCCGGTATCTCCAACCCCTGCGCCGCCAATCGGTGCGCCAGATCGCGCGGGGTGAAGAACGGATTGTTGGTCAGTATCAGATAGGGCTTCCCTGCCGCCTCCAACCTGCCCAGAAACTCCTGCGCCCCTGGTATCGGCGTATTCCCTCGCACCAGCACCCCATCCATATCCAGCAAAAAAGCCTTCTCATGTGTATTCATGACCTTATTGTCGGAGAAATGGCATTGTGCGGTCAAGTGGGTATTCGTAATGTTTCTCCTTGCGATCTCATGGAAACCTGCAAAAATGACAGTGCCCCCCATTTTCCGCTACAATATACCTTCGGAGGGTCATGGAATATTATGCGCGAACACCTATTGGAATTAGAACAAACATACGAATCACTCGGGCAAGAACTGCTTGATCCCAATATCTCCAGCGATCCCTCACGCTTGCACCAGGTTTCGAAGCAATATAGCGATCTGGAGAAGATTGTAGTGAATTTCCGCGCCCTGCGTAGCGTCGAGGAGCAGATGGAAGACGCCATGCATATGCTGCGCGATGAGAACGAACGTGATTTGCGCGAAATGGCAGAAACAGAACTGGCAGAGTTAACTACACAAAAGACGGAATTAGAGCGCGATTTGGCCATCCAACTGATGCCCAAAGACCCCTATGAAGACAAAAATATTATGGTGGAAATCCGCGCCGGTGCAGGCGGCGATGAGGCCTCCCTCTTCGCTGGTGATCTCTATCGCATGTACGCCCGTTATGCCGAGTCGCGCGGTTGGCGCGTCGAGGTAATGAACAGCAACGAACAGGGAATCGGCGGCTTCAAGGAGATAGTCTTCGCCGTCGACGGTGAGAGCGTCTACCGCCTCTTTAAATTCGAGTCTGGCGTACACCGTGTCCAACGCGTCCCGGTCACTGAATCCAGTGGCCGCATCCACACATCCACCGCCACCGTGGCCGTAATGCCCGAGGCGGAGGAAGTGGACGTTCAAATTGATGACAAAGATATCCGCATGGAAACCTGCCTCTCCCAGGGAGCGGGCGGGCAGAATGTGCAGAAGACCGAGACTGCTGTGCGTTTGATCCACATCCCTACCGGCACCGTGGTGCAATGCCAGGATGAGCGCAGCCAGAAGCAAAACCGCTTGAAAGCCATGCGCGTGCTCCGTTCGCGTATTTTAGAGGTAGAGATTGAAAAGCAGCGTGCCATCATCGACGCCGACCGCCGCTCCCAAGTAGGTTCCGGCGACCGCAGCGAGAAGATACGTACCTACAACTACCCACAGAACCGCATCACCGATCACCGCATCAACGTCAGCTGGCATAACATCCCCGCCATGATGAACGGCGAAATCCAGGACATCTTCGATGCCATGCTAACGGCAGAGCGGGCGGAGAAGCTGGGTGAATTAGCCGGGGCATTGGAGTAACCCCGTGGCATGGGCGTCCCGCCCATGAGAAGTGCATTCTATTCGGCACTTTTTCACAGCGCCCGTTCTCATGGGCGGGACGCCCATGCTACGTTGATACAATCCATGTGCCCTACATACCAGTGGAAAACCCATTGCCCAACGTCTGGCCGCCCTTCCCATAGCCAAATTTGGCGGGGGAGATCTCTAGCGCTTTCAAGCGGAAGGACAGACCGAAGGATCGCTGTTCGGCGCTGTAGTTAAACGCCACATTCCAGCAGTGCAGGTCGCGCGTTACCAGGTATTCGTTGTAGAGAAATTGCTTGTTGATGCCGTCGTAGCCGCCCATCCATTGTACTCCCCAGTTCTTATCCATCTTCCAGTTCACGTTGCCGGTCACCTGGCGTAGCTGGCTGTTGGCCAGATCATAGCGGGTGCTCACCTGCGTGAAGAGGCGCGGAGTATCGCGGAAGGTTACCCCACTGGTCAGGTCACGCCAACTACCAATGTTAGGGTCATATGCCGCCGAATGTTGCATCGACCAACGTTTATCCAATGTGCTTTCCGTGCGAATAGCGACATCTTGCCAGCGTTTGAAGAGCAGATCCTTGCCGCCGCTGATATATATCTTCTGTGTATTCGTGATCAAGGAGATATTATCGGTAATCGCCTCGGTTGGGTACACTGAGTCGAATTGAAACGGCGAGTATCCGTCGCTTTGTTGCCGTTGGAAAGAAAGCGAGTGCTGCAGCGGGCCGATTGTCGTCTGCAGGTTTACGCTGGAACTTAGATAATAGAGCGCAGTGGCATCCTTGTCACCGTAGAAGGTCTGGCGCAGGTTGCCGTTCATAGTGAGGGAGGTCGAACCCATTTTAATGGCTCTAGGGTTAGCGCTATAATTAAACAGATATCGGTTCAACCGTACATCACCCGGACGCTCATCGTAGTATCCCCATCCTACCGTCAGTCTGCTGGGGATGCTGCTGAGGAAATCCATATCCATCTTCTGTGCATCAGCTTCATAGTAGATATCTGGCAGTCGCTGAATACCCGTATAATACTGTTGCCCCAGGTCCGGGTGCTCATCCACCCGCATGTTGAGGATGCCCGCCCCTACTTGCCGTGTCCAGCTCATGCGGTTCCACATATCCTGGTTTATTGCCGCCGCACCGCCGTTGTCATAACGGCTGTAGGTGCTGCTATATTGCAGGTTGCCCCCTGCCGCCGGGGCAGTGTAGCTAAGATTGGCGTTACTCGACTCGCTACTGACTGTACTCTCATTCTTCTGCGTGGAATACCCGGCACGCCACATCGGGCGTTTACTGGGCCCGGTGAGATTCAGCGATAGATTAGTCAGCGTCGTCGGCGTGTTGGTGAAGGATGAGTTTCCGCGCAGGTCGCCGTGGAACTCCACATTCAAGTCCGCCGGTTCAATAACCTGCTGGTGATCCAGACGTACCACATATTCCTTCAGCATCTCGCGGCCATAGAGGAACAGTTCACCTTTGCCCTCTGGCAGCGTATAGAAGTGGTTGATTCCCAATCCTTCACCGCGTTTGGTGGTGGTGTCTAAGCGTACCGTGCCGATATTATTGTCATTCACCACATACTGGTAGCGCAGGCGCATATAATAACCTTCGGTGGCATTGCTGCCAAACTCCGGCACTATCGGTGATTGATGTTCGCGTAGGGACAAATAGAACCACGGCAGGCGAAAGATCAGCTTGCCCAGTAGATAGACATCGCATTTGTGCGCTATTACCTTATCACCGGGGAATATCTCCAGCTTCTCGGCGCGGATCTCATAATGCGGGTCATCCAGATGGTTACAGGTGGTCACATATGAATCGGTAGCGATCACCTCATTCGGCAGCCCCTCGATCTTTGCCCCGCCGGCATATAATGTATCCAGAAACGGCTTACCAAGGCTATTGGCGCTGAAAGCTACAGACCAGTCGAGGAACTCCCAGTGCTTGGTGACCACATTCACTTGCAATCCTTCACCATGATATTCAACGCCCTTGTCGGTGGTGAAGACCACCTTCCCCCGCGCCGCTACGGTATTCCGTGCCACATCGTAGCTGGCCTCGTCGGATTCGATGCTCATGTTACTCGCTTTCACATGCACATCACCGCTCAAGGTGTAGATGTTGCTGCTCAGGGTGATCTTATGCGCCTTCAGGTTGATCTTATGCGCCTTCAGGTTGATCTTCCCTGTTGGCGCCAGCATCTCCCCCGACGGCAACACCCCGCTCAACGCGGGCACCTTTTGCCCCCACACCGGCCAGCAGAGTAGTAATAAGACGACATTCAACACAAACAGACATAGCAAGTTACGATTATTCATTGGTGATTACAGTTTAGGGAGTTAAGCGCAAAAGGGCAAGAGCGCCACAACAAATATGCAATAGCGCTCCTGCTTTTTGACATTCCCCCCCACTCCCCCTACAATTATCTCTATCTACTGTTTGTGATGATATGGGGGATTGATGGCGGGTTGGCTGGTGGTGTTACTCAAGATCGTGGCGATGTTTCTGGTTATTATGGCTGGCTGGCTCGCGCGGCGGCGGAATTTTCTTACCGGGGAGACTACCGTCACCCTTAGCAAATTCATCGTTAGCCTGGCTATGCCCGCGATGGTGTTCATCAGTATGCTCACCACTGTCACCCCCGCTACCATCAGGCAAGACTGGTATCTCCCCCTGGTCGGCGCCGGGATAATCCTCCTTGGCTTGGGCGTCGGCTGGGCAGTGCAGCCGTTCTTTCAGCTAGGTAACCAACGCGCTACCTTCCTTTTTCTCATCGCCATCGCCAACTGGGTCTACCTGCCCCTCCCCATCGTCGATGTCCTTTATGGCTCCGAAGGGGTGCGGGTGGTGCTGCTCTTTAACGTGGGAGCACAACTCGTTCTGTGGACGTTAGGCGTATGGACGCTGCGTGGCGGCAAGCCGGACAAGGCATCTCTCCGCGAGGTCTTCACCAACGCGGGCATTATCGCCGCCGTGATGGGCATCGTGCTTGCGCTGCTTTTTCCGGTGATGCGCACACTGGGCGATGCTCAGCCCGCCGGGGCCTTTGCCCTCGTCGCCTCACCACTTTACCAGGCGCTAAAACTCGTGGGCGATCTCACTATCCCGCTTTCGCTTATCGTCACCGGCGCGCAATTAGGTGGGCTTGATTTCTCCGCCCATCGCCCCACCCCTGCCCTCTTCGGCGTGTTGGGTGCCCGCCTTTTACTTGCCCCGCTGGCGATGGCGGCGCTATTCATCGGGTTAAATACTCTCGGCTGGCGGCTTCCCGACATGGCACGGATGGTGACATATATTACCATCGCCATGCCGGTAGCCATCAGCTGCAGCATCTTTACCGAGCGTTTCGGCGGTGATACTTCCCTCGCCGCCCGCGCCATCTTCTATAGCACCTTGTTAAGCATCGTCACCGTACCCGCATTCTTCTACCTGGTGCAGAGAGCAGGATTATAATGGATCAAAGCCAGATACGGCGATTACTCTGCGACAGCTATTCCGTTGTATACTATGAGGATTTACCCTCCACTAACGACCGTGCCCTGGAGCTGGCCCGCGCCGGTGCGCCCCACGGCACCGTGGTGGTCGCCGAGTACCAGACGGCAGGCCGGGGCCGCCGCGGCGCTCAATGGAGCGCTCCCGCCGGCAGTAGCGTCCTCGCCTCGCTGGTACTCCGCCCGGAGAAGCAGCTTTCCCCGCATGTGTTAGCGATATATTCCGGTGCCACAGTCGCCAGCGCGCTGGATATTTTGGGCATCCCAGCGAAGGTTAAGTGGCCGAATGACATTATGGTGGAAGACCGGAAGGTAGCAGGTATTCTCATCGAAACCACCGGCGATGCTGTGGTTATCGGCATCGGTATCAATCACGACATCCCTGATGACGATTTCCCACCGGATCTTCATTATCCTGCTGGCTCACTCACCCAGTTAGGATACCCAACCAATATAGAATTGATTTTTGCGAAAGTAATCAATGAACTACAGACGAATTTACCGCTAGCCTATGAGGAAAGGTCATTGAAACTGCTCCTGCTCTGGAACAAATTCAACTGGATGAAGCGAAAGAAAGTGCGCGTCTGCGGCCACATGGGAGTAGTGGAGGGCGACGGAGTATTCCTCAGCGGCAATGATATGAAGTTCCATATCTTCCGCGACGGCGGGGTAGTTCCCATGCCTTTGACCAGCAAAATTGAGGTAATCTAATGCGTATTGGAGGTGGTGAGTTTCGAGGGCGAACCCTGCATACCCCGGCAGGTGATGCCACGCGCCCCACTTCAGGGCTGGTGCGTGAGACGCTCTTCAATATCCTCACCCCGTTGCTCCCTGACGCCCGCATCCTCGATCTCTTCGCCGGCAGTGGCAGTGTGGGGCTGGAGGCGTTGAGCCGTGGCGCGGGACATGCTACTTTCTGCGAGAACGCCCACAGCGCACTGAAGTATTTGAAGCAGAATATCACCGAACTTGAGCTAGAGGATTACGTCAGCACCTTACCTATTGATTTTAATCGTGCGCTTGAGCAATTGTACAAACAAGGCGAGAAGTTCGACATAATCTTTCTCGACCCCCCTTTTGCGGATATTGAATCCTATAATAAAGTACTGGAATTGGTAAGCATTACTCCGTCTCTACTCGCCGAGGATGGGCTTTGCGTTGCGCAGCATTATCGGCGCCTTCGCTTGCCTGTGGAATATGGACAGCTAGTACGTGCCCGTGTGCGCGAAATTGGTGATAACGTGCTGACTTTCTACCGTTTGAAATAGGAGAACGGGGGCACCTTGTTCGCATCATGCCGTGAAGACTATACCGGGTGTGCCACCAATATCAATAATGCCACCAGTACCAGCGCCACCGCGGCCCCCCATAGTACTTCAGCGAGTGAGTGTATCTTGCCTTCCACCCGGCTCTGTGCCACTAATATAGCCAGCACCAGCGCCATTATCGATGCGGTGGGGTTGAAGTTGCTGGAGATCGCAATGGCGGCGCATAGCAGAAATGATACCGCTGAATGGCCACTAACTGCCCCACCCCGTAGGATACTGCCGTGCCCCACGCGCACCTTCGCCAGTGGGACAATGATAAAGAGCAGTGCGACCCCCACGATAATCATCACCACCATGTTGGCATCATTGATCTTATCAGTCAGGTTGGTGTGAGTGGATTTCATGAAAGAATTAATCGTATTCTTGTTGAGAAACACCGCACAGCCGACGAGGAAGGCATATATTGAAGCTATCAGCACCCCACCTGCGGCCACGTCCTTGGCGATCTTCGCCAGTGGGTGATAAACGTCCGTAATCATGTTCACCACCACCTCGACGGCAGTGTTGAATAATTCCGCCATTAACACCAGAGATATGGCGGAGATCACAAAAAGCACTTCGGTAACATTTTTGCCAGTAGTGTAACAGAGCAGGAAGACCAGGATAACAATAAACAGTTGGAGCCGCACGTGGCGTTGTGTCCAGATGACGTGCGAAAACCCCTCGAAAGCACGGGCAAAGCTCTCCAGTAAATTTCTATTAGCCATCGGGCTGGAAGGGTGAACCGAGGGTTTACCTGTCATCGGAGTTTTATCCGCTGATCCGTCCCCAGATTTCCGCTCCCTTTCTGACCATCGTCGCATAACCTTCGGTAGTGGCATCATCATACCCCAATAAATGTAAAACTCCATGTATTGCCAGGTGGCAAACCTCGATATCAAGGCTATGCCCGGCAGTTAGCGCCTGTTTTTCGGCGGTATCCACTGATATTACAATATCTCCCAGCAGACGGGAAGTCATCCCCGGGAAAATAAACTCCGATTCCTGCGAAAAAGAGAGCACATCTGTCGGTTTATCGAGCTTTCGGTATTCCCGATTCAATGCTTGCATCTCATCATCGCCTACTAGCGCCACACTTACTTCCACAGTACGCGGTTTCACTCCCTCGGAGAGCAGAGCCGCTTCAATCGCCTGGCGCATTTTCTTCTGTGTCACCCGCGTCGAGTGTCGTTTGCTGATTAGTGTTGGCACGTACCTGTGTCCTCTCCCCGATTTTTTTATCTTTCATATCAGGATACTCTATCCGGGTATATGAGTACAATCCGGTAAGGATGCGCAGGAAGACTTCACTTACCAGCCGCAGATCGCGACGGGTGATTGGGCAGTCATCCAATTGCCCATCATCCAGCCTGTTTTGGATGATCTCATTCACCATCTCCGCAATCCGTTGCGCATTAGGTTGCTGTATTGACTTCACCGATGCTTGCACGCTATCTGAGAGCATCACCAGCGCTGCCTCGCGTGTGGTCGGTTTGGGACCGGGATAGCGGTACTCATATTCCGATACTGGGTCACCGTTAGCTTCTGTCAATGCTCGATGGTAAAAATATACCGCCAGGGTGGTGCCATGGTGTTCGCTGACAATCTGCACCACTTCTTCGGGTAGCTGGTTTTCCCGCGCAGTCTCTACGCCATCGCGTACATGATTGCTCAATATCAGATATGACATCTTCGGCGTCAGTTTCTCATGTACATTCTCAATCCCCAGTGGCGCCTGGTTCTCCACAAAAAAAGTCGGGCGCTTCAGTTTACCGATATCATGATAGAGTGCTGCTACGCGGGTAAGCAGCGAATCAACGCCGATGGCATCTGCCGCTGCTTCGGCCATATTGGCCACCATTACACTGGAGTGGTAGCTCCCCGGCGCCTCTAACATCATGCGCCGTAGAATAGGCTCATTCGGGTTTGATAGCTCCATCAAGCGATAATGAGTGAGGATGCCGAAGGGACGCGCCAGCATATATATCGCCCCTACGGCGATGAATATTGCACCCAGCCCCCCGGCTGTAGCCCAGAGAGTCCGAGTACCGATATCTGACCATAAGAATAATGTGCTGTTACCGCTGGGGATAATACTTGGTACCACTGTAAGTAACAACAGATTGATCACTATCAGTGCCAATGCCGCCAGCACCGTACTGCGCGCGGGCCAGATAAAAGAGACCATGATGATTCCGGCCAGTGCGCTCCCAAGTGTCAGCAAAAAGATCGCAAACTGGTGGTCTGCTGGGAAAGACGCCGCCAACGCAGTGAGCACCGCTGCTGGCACAGCAACCAGGCCACCGAGAAGTCCTGCGACGACCATGCAACCAGCGGGGACAGCGATCAAGGCTACCAGGTACTGCTGCTCGCCGACGCTGAATGCAGTAGCCGCCCACACTGACGCAACCAGGAGAATTGCCAGCAACGTGAGTTTCTGCGAGCTATCATAAACCGAGCGAGTGAATACCCGCAGATATACCCCAAAAAAGATGACACCCAGCAAAATGATCAACGCCAGCGGAACTACCAATGTATAGGTGCCGGAGAGTAACAAACGATTATGCTGCAACTGCCGCAGGTTGCTCTCGCTGAGAGTAACTCCTTTGCGCAGAATCACATCACCCGGTTTGTAGATGCGGTATACTGGACTGACAGCATCACGCGCCAGTTTTTTGGCAACATCAGTAGCGGCAGCATCTTTCACCCAGGTTGCATGGAAGGCGGCGCGGGTGACCATTTTCAATAGGCGTGCGTTATTCTCCAGTTTCTCGCGCTCAATTACCAATGGGTCGATATACTGCTGCGCCGCCACCTCTTCTTTTCCTTCTTCAACGCGTTGTGCCATGGCGACAGTCAGAATTTCAACTGCTTTGCTATGCAGGTTCTCGCGGGTGGCTTGATCCAGTTGGGCTAACTCCGCCGACAACTCCGGCGCCAGTTTGGCGGGACTGTCTTTCCCCGTTGTTTTTACCGAGGAGAATATTTTATCGACATCCTGCAACGCCGTAGGCAAGGCCGTAGTGTCAGCAATAAACTCGGAAGTCACCGCTTTTTCTGCGCTATCACGCAACCGTGTAGTCTCTTCGTCGTCTTCCCAACGAATCTCGGTCGTGGCTTGAATATCACGTGGAACGGGTTGCTCTACACGGAACTGATCTAATGAGGAGCCGACACGATAGAAATCAAGATGGGGGAATATACAGATCGTGAGCAATGCCGTTGTGACTAAGCACAATAATGCTCGGTAAAAAAGTAACCACGGGAATTCTCCCGAACTATGGGCCGCAATGGGCCAAGCAGGAAGTTTCATTTTCGGAGTCATTTAGTTTTCCTCACCACCGGCAGTATACGCAGGCATACTACCGCCATGACTTCGTCAATGTCGGGCAAGGTAACAGATGCGGAAGTGGCGGTTTCCTCATTTGGCAAGTAAAACTACTCCTTCAGGCGAGGTAATAAGCAGGTGTGAGAGGAAAATAATAGATAGTAATGGGCGACGCGATTTACATCACGTCGCCCATTATTTCACTATTCTGCAGTGGAGTTCTTAATTTTTCGGCGCGCACTTGTAGCGGCGAGTCGGCGTTTGCGTTCACTCGGCTTTTCATAACGCTCATGACGTCGTGCTTCTTCCATCACGCCAGCCTGCTGAACCTGTCTTTTCAGGCGACGAATGGCGTTTTCCAACGACTCACCATCGCGTACTTCAACCATAACCATATGCAATCAACTCCTTCCGTCTACGAGCGTGCCCCGGGCACAGCTGCGCCTGATCCACAATATTATAGGCGCGAACGGGTGCTGGTGTCAAATTTATAGGTACCTATTACTCCGCGATCTACCTCACCAAGGCCACCGTCACCCCTTGCAAACATGCATACTGTATGTTATAGTACAAACATACATTCGCTAGTGAAGGAGTGTCGATGCAACAAAGTCGAGTACATGAAGGGATTGACGTCTACGCGGCGTTTATCGGGGGGAAGATCGCCCCCCGTGCTTTCCGCTGGAGTGGGCGTACCTATAATATCGAGCACATACACCAGAATTGGACAGGGCGCAACGGCAATGTCATGCTCTACTACTTCGCCGTCACCTCCGGCGGTAACGCCTACAAACTCTGCCTCAATTCGCAGCAGATGGAGTGGATGCTGGAGGAGGTGTACGCATGACGCTGGCACATCTGCAGCTACCCCTCCCTTACCTATTTACTGATACAATTATTCCGCCATCAACTCCTCGATCGCCCGGCGGCTGGGCATTGCTGTTTGTGCGCCTTTCTTAGTTGTCGATAACGCGGCCGCCGCGGCGGCCAGGAGTACTGCGTGATTCATCGGCCATCCTTCCGCCAGCGCAACGCCCAATGATGCACTGAAACAATCTCCTGCGCCAACTGTGTCAATCGTCTCTACGGAGAACGCGGGTACATCATGTTCGCCCTCCATATTGTACACTGTCGCGCCACTACTACCGTTGGTTACCACTAGCGTCTCCGGCCCACTCGATAATACCATCATCGCGGCCTTATCCAACTGTGCCATATCAGGAGCCAATCCTAACAGCTCACCGGCATTGGGGGTGAGGATATCAACATAGCGTAATAGTTCACTGGGTAATCCACCTTCCGGCATCGGGGCCGGATTTAGTAGTACATTGCTCCCTGCTTTTTTTGCCAGGCGGGCCGCCGTCAATACCGTCTCGTAGGGGATCTCCAATTGAATAATGACCTGTTTCGCTCCGGTGAAAGCATCGGCTGCCGCCTCAATATCCTCCGGTGTCAACAACGAATTCGCTCCCGGCGCTACTGCAATGATATTCTCACCCTGCTCATCTACTAATATCAATGCCACTCCCGATGAGCTGCCCGCTTTGGTGACAATATAACTTGTGTCGATTCCTTCTGCACTAAAACGCTTGATGCTCTCCTGTCCGAAGGAATCATCACCGACCGCCGTAATAAAGGTCACTGCCCCGCCCGCGCGTTGTGCCGCCACCGCCTGGTTGGCTCCCTTGCCTCCGGGCGTCATGCGGAACTCGCCACCAAGCACTGTCTCTCCCCGTGCAGGTATCTTAGGGGTATTTACCACCATGTCTGTATTGGTCGAACCAACAACTACAATCTTTGGGCGCGCCATAAATTCATCCTCCGATATGATGATAATTCGATATAAGATTGCGAATTCCTGCAATTTGTATTGACAACACTCCCCCCAACAGTTACCATAATCGAACAAGTTAATAGTTGCCAGTCAAGTTTATGGGAAGCCGGTGTGAGTCCGGCGCTGCCCCGCAACTGTAACCGCTGACGAATCCAGCATATTGCCACTATCCGCAATGAGGATGGGAAGGCGCTGGAGGAGGATGACGCGGAAGCCAGGAGACCGGGCTTGATGGGAGAATGACACCACTTCGCGGGAACGTGGTACGGACGTATTATAATGTCTGCACTACACCTTTGCCGAACCTGGCATAGGTGTTTTTTTATGACTGATGACGTGCGTGCCACCGGTGAGGTCTTATTATGTTATACACCGGTAATGGAGACGCGGGTTACACCAATGTCATTGGTGGCTCGCATATAAGCAAATGCGATGTCCGGCTGGAAGCGCTGGGCGCTCTCGATGAAGCGCAGGCACAGCTGGGCGTAGTGCGGGCGATGTTGCCCGATACCCCATTTGCGGAAAGCATTCGGCGCGTCGGGCAGGACATGCATCTGCTCATGGGCGAATGCGCGACTATACCTCAACGTGGCGTAACCACTACCTATATCACCCCTGCACAATTATCACGTTTGGAAGATGAACTACGTGCATGGGAAGAACGATTATCTTCCTTCAGCGGCTTTACCGTACCCGGGGAGACAGTGCCCGGAGCCCATTTACACGTTGCCCGCACTGTGGTTCGCCGTGCCGAGCGCTGCGTAGCCGCACTTTACCTCGGTATAGAAGATGAGCACAGCATGTTGTTCAGTTATCTCAACCGCCTCTCGTCGTGGCTTTACATACTGGCACAACTACTGGAGAAAACACCTAATCAATCCTGATTGCACAATCAAAAAAGAGGAGTTTACCCATGAATCGTCGTTTTTCCCTATTGGGAACTGTTGCCCTGCTCGCACTGACCTTACCGATTGTGCGCGCTGTTGATGTTCCTACCGATCCTAATACGGACCCGGTGAATGTCATCGTTTCTGCCGAGGCTCACCCGCAACTGCAGAGTGAGTCTATCGCCAGTTCTACTATCATCACTGCGCATGATCTGGAAGTTCAAGGAGCAAAGACTGTAGCTGATGCGTTGCGTATCGTACCTGGTGTTACCATCGTACAGAGTGGACAAGAAGGATCGTTATCCCAGGTACAAATCCGTGGTACCAAGTCTTATCAGACGCTGGTGCTTATTGATGGCCTGCGCATATCATCACCTGCCTTTATAGGGATGGACCTATCCAAATTCCCCGTCTCGAATATCTCACGCATTGAGATTATTCGCGGGCCAGTATCCAGCCTCTATGGCTCCGATGCTTTCGGTGGCGTGATAAATATTATCACCAAGCGCCCAGTCGGTACCGGCGGCGGCGCTACGTTAAGCGTGGGTAGCCATGGCCGCACCGAGCGTTCTTTCGATATAAGCGATGGTAATGACAAAATTGCCTGGCAGTTCAATGCGTCCGCTCCCGGATTTAACGGTGAACGTCCTAATAGTGACTTTGTAGCTGCTGATTACACCGGGAAAATCCAATTTTCCAAGGTCAGTGGTTGGGATTTCACACTTCACGCTGAACATTATAATGACGCTCTCGGTGTAGCCGGGTCCGTCAACATGGTACCTGGTGATGAGCGACAGTGGTGGCAACGTGATGATCTTTCCTTCACTGCGACACGAGCATTGGACAATGGCATGTTAACCATCAATGCACACCGATTGCTTCAGTCAACCAAAGATCAAGCTACTACCCCTTACGCCTATACCTCGAGCTATCAGGGTAATACCTACGATGGCAATATCCGTTATGCACGCAATGTAGGAGCACATCAGCTTGTTGTCGGTGTGGAGACACGTACTGATACCTATCGTGACTTAGAGTCATCGGGTGGAAGTGTAGATAATAAGATCAATAACCGCGCCTTCTTCGTAGAAGATCGCTGGGCATTGGCAAAGGACACCTCACTCTTAGTAGGGGCACGCCAGGATCAGCATTCCTTCGCCGGAGTACATCTAACTCCTCGAATTGGCATCTCCCACAATGTAGGTGATGGCCTGACCGTGCGTTCTTCTTACTCGGAAGGTTTCCGATCTCCGAACTTCTCCGAACTGTACGGCAATTCACTCTACTATATTGTCGGCAACCCTGATCTGAAGCCAGAAACATCACATGCCTTTGAGATTGGCGCAACCCTGGAGCAGAAAAGTGATAGTTATGATGTTGCTCTCTTCTCAAATCGTGTCTTCGATCAAATAACTCCTGTAGCGAATAGCTATCAGAATATCGCCCATGTTCAACAGCAGGGTGCAGAATTGAGCTGGAACCATGTCATAAACAACGAGTGGAAAACCGGCATGAGCTATAGCTACCTCGAAGCAAATAATGCCGATACGGGTGCCCGCTTGCCTCGCCTGGCACATAACAAAGTGAGCATGAATATTACCGGATCTGTAGCCAAGGTTTGGAACACCACATTAAGCGGACGCTACACTGATGGACGCCCGGATATCTCCTTTAAGAGCGACTATACGTCGACCATTGTTACACTGCCAGCCCGTGCAGTCTTTGATCTCAATATCAACCGAAGCCGTTTCGCGTTAGACAAAGAAAGCAAGTTGATGATGAGTCCATACTTGATGATCCGCAATATCGCTAATACACCCGGCGAAGAGATTGCAGATTATCCGGCAGAAAGCCGTAGCGCTGAAGTTGGTGTACGCTTGTACTGGTAATCCTGGTAATATGGTCTATAATACTAGTTAGCCTGCCCTACCGCTATGACGGAAGGGCAGGCAAAAGGAATACAATATTTTGTTCAGTCGTCTCATAACACATTGGAGCTGGCCTTTTGTAGTATCACTCATGATCAACACCGTGATACTTTTCGTATTTACCCGCCTGACTATCATCGAAGCGGCTCCGGCGGAACGTCGCGTTTTACTGGAATTCCTTCCCGATATCATTCAGCCCCCCCCCACCCCTCCTGATGAGTTAGAAAAGAAATCAAAGAAAAATATTCCGCCGGCGATCGTAAAAATCCCCGTGCAGGAGCAGCTAGCCTTCGACTTGTTAAAAGTAAAACCTAAAGACCTACTGCCTCCGCAACCGGATAAAACAAAGCTAGAACCGCCGAAGATTGATTTCACTAAAAAACCAGATGAGATAATTGAAGAAAACGGGATGATGAAGTTCCCGGCCATCGGCTCTAAAAATCCTACAAAAGGCGGCGCGCAGGATAACTCTCTGCTTGACCCCGACATGAATAATGAATGGAATTCCCCATCACCATCCGGATCACCACAAGTAGCGATGATGCTACAGATTAAGACCGGCAATTTGCGCGATGGTGGTGGTTTCCCACTGGGTGCAGCTGGTGGCTCTTCTCCGTCGCGCAATGATAATGGTGGCGGCCAATCAATAGCAGACTTAAATCTACCACGAATGATTACAAGCCCGACTGGCGAGGGAGGGTTTTTCTTTCCCGGTCAACCAAGCGGCGTGGGCAATGGTGGGGGTATACCAGGTATAGATAGACAATCACCTTCTGCAGGCGGGGAATTGCCTGGGGATAGTGGTAAAGGGCCTGGAAATGGTGGCCCGGGAAGTGAGTCACCCATACGACCTCCTTTGGATGACTCTGGAGGTCCAGGTAATCATCCTGAAGTCACAGGATTGGGCGGGGATGATCCACGGACCAAATTTGGTATTGATGGTGCCGGTGGCCCCTACAACTCAACCGGGTCAGGTGGCTTATTTGGGCAGATAGATCATGGTGCAAAAAATGACGCTCCGTTCAACAGCAATGCGCCTAATCATGGCTTACCACCGTTGATCCGGCGGCATATTGGACCACCCGGTGGCGGCGGCACTGACCACAAAGGTTCAGGCATCGGCAGTACCGGAGGCAAGCCGAAACTCTTCAAGTGGCTAGGCGAGTATCCTTCGGAAGCGCTTATGCAAAACGTACAGGGAGATGTGGATACCAATGTCACTTTCGATGAGCATGGCAAAGTTGTTGCCAATAGTGTATCGATAACCGATTGGAAAGATAAAAATGGAAATGCTGATCCGCGGGTGAAGAAGCTGTTGGGCAAAGCGGTGCGTGATAAAGTGCTCACTATTGTGTTATCGTCGGATGAAATACCCTACTTTGACGGGGAACCGATGAAGAAAACAATCTACTACCGGTTCCAATTCCGTATCAAATGGTAATTTCTCACACTCGTTGCCGCTGTAGCAGATAGAGAAAAAACGGGCAACCAAGTGCGCTGGTTACAATTCCAATGGGCACCTCGGCGCCGGGTATAATAAGCTGCGCCAGCACGTCGGCCCAGATGAGTAACAATCCACCACCGAGAATACAGGCGGGTATCAGTTGACGATGATTCGGCCCCACCAACAGACGCATCAGGTGGGGTACTATCAAGCCAATGAAGGCGATAACTCCACTCACTGCTACCGCAGCCGCAGCCAACATTGAAGCTATCACTAGCATCAGTACGCGTGTGCGCTCCAGATTAACCCCCAGGTGGTGCGCCGTTTCGTCACCCAAAGCCAAGATGTTCAACTCGCGGCGCCACAATACCGCCACCGTTACTCCGATAAAGGTGTAAGGCAATAAAGAGATAACTGCCGCCCAGTCCCGATTGGCCAAACTACCCATCAGCCACATTATCACCATGCGCATATCGTCAGGCCGCCATTGCATCAGCAGTAATGAAGTGATGGCGCTCATCAAACCACCGATAGCGATACCCGTAAGGAGAAGAGTGCCGATGGGCACGCGCCCGTTGCGGCGCGAGAGGGTGTAAACGAGGGCGGTGACCGCGACTGCGCCGATGAAGGCGAAGAAGGAGCGGGTCGCGAATCCCAAGGTAACAGACAGCACCGCCCCCAGCGCCGCTCCACTGGAGACGCCCACGATATATGGATCGGCCATGGGATTATGGAAGAGTGACTGCATCAGTGCCCCAGCCACCGCCAATGAAGCTCCCACCAACAACGCCAACGCGATGCGCGGCAAACGAATCTGCCAGACGATTAAATCAAGCATCTCGGAGGTGGACATGGGGCCGCCCAGATGATGCCAGAGCACCCGCGGCACATCACCCGGACGTACAGCGGCGCTCCCACCAATGCCGGTGGCAAATATGGCGCTGATTACCAGCAATACCCCTAGTGAGATGAGGATGAGCGAAATCCGACGCTGGCTGATCATAAAAGATCCTCCTGCGGGGGCGAAGCCCGGTTCAACAGTACCACTGGTTGCCCGCTGTAGGGGTTGTCCTGCACACTCACCAGCGTACCGTAGACCTCTCGCAGGTTTTGCTCGGTAACGACCTCATGTGGGCTGCCGATGGCATATACCTGTCCAACCGAAAAGAGCGCGACGCGGCTGCAATACTCCGCCGCCAGATTCAGATCGTGCGAGATGCAGAGTATGGCTAATCCCTGCTGACGGCTGAGGGTAACTAACAGCTCGAAGGTGGCCATTTGATGGCCGATATCCAGATGCGCGGTAGGTTCGTCGAGCAGGAGCACCTCCGGTTGTTGCGCCAGCGCGCGGGCTATTACCACCCGTTGTAACTCGCCGGAGCTTAAGGTGTCGATAGCGCGCTCGGAGAGGTGGGAGAGGTCTGCCAGCGCCAACGCCTCGGTGATCGCCTGTATATCGGTCTCCCCCGGAGTGGCGAAGCGCCCCAGATGCGGGTGACGCCCCATGGCGACTACCTCGCGCACCGAGAAAGCGAAGGTAGGCACACTCACGGCAGGGACCACCGCCAGCCGGCGCGCCAGCGCGCGCGTGGAGATGCCGGCAACATCTTCACCGGCAAAATATACGTGTCCGCTACGAATAGGCAAAAGGCCGGTGAGGGTGCGAATTAGCGTACTTTTGCCACTGCCATTCGGGCCAATTACCCCAAGGAATTCGCCCGGACGCAGAACCAGGGTGACGCCATGTAACACATCGCGTTCATCATAGCCCGCCACGACTGCGTCCGCCACCAGAATCGAAGCGACTTCGCTCATTTCTTCTCCGCAATAGGGAACAAGTCTGGATGTAATGCGGCGGCCAATTGTTGCAGGGCAATCCCCTGGCGCGGGCTGCCGGGACGCAAGATGAGGTCATCTTCTACTACCACCACGCGGTTATTTTTCACGGCGGACATGTTCGCCCAACGCTCATCAGCTCGGAGTGTTGCCAGAGCTTTCTCGGCAGTCAGCTCATCAGGCGTTCCTTTAGCGGCCAGCAGTACTATTACTTGCGGGTCATCAGCTACGATCTTCTCCAGCGACAACTTCGGCCAGGCAGTTTGCACATTAGTGGCGATATTTTTACCACCAGCCAGGGTTATTAGCTGGTCTATATGGCTCCCCGGTCCGGCGCTGAAAAGGTCTTCTCCTAAGGCGAAAAGGTAGAGCGTACGGGGGAGTTTATCGGCAGGTAATCCTTTCACCTTATCGGTAACGGCGGTGCGCTGTTCCTGTAAGGTTTGCACCAGCTTTTCGGCGGCAGGCGACTCTCCTACCACCTGTCCGACCAGTTGAATCGTTTTGATTGTGCTGTCAAAATCTGTTGGGTCAACAGCCACTAACGGCATAGCTAGCTTGTGCATCTGCTCCAACGTGTCCTTCATGTTGCCGCGCATACCGATAATCAAATCGGGCTTCAACTCGACGATCTTCTCAATACTAGGGTCAAGGTAACCGCCGACGTGCGGCAATTTCTTCGCTTCCTCGGGGTAGTCGCAAAAGGTGGTGTCGGCGATGACATACTTGCCGCGACCCAGCGCGAAGAGCGTCTCGGTTACTGCCGGAGCGAGGGAGATTATGTGTTGCGGCTGGTAAGGGATCTTCACCTGTTCACCAAAGACATCGGTGATGGTGAGGGGGAAGGCATCGGGGCCGCGCACGGCCGCAATTTTATTCACATGGCGTCGTTGCCCCACTACACCCATCACCAGAAACAGTCCCACCAGAAGCACCGCCAGTGCAGCCACAAATGCTACCATACTTGCTTTCATCAGCTTTTACCTCTCATCATAAAAAAAACCCTGGCTACCCGTAATGGGGGCCAGGGTGTCATTAAAAGTTCCCTACCCCATGCGCGTGGGTGATTGCAGTAGCAGGCGTGGACGGTATCCTGGCTTTCGCTTCATCCTCCTACCACGCCTTCCCACCCCTTGCAGGGCAGTGGCACATGCGGTAGTCGTCAGCGATTACAGTTGCGCGACAGCGACGGATTCACACCGCCTTCCCAGTCCACCCGACTTATTCAATTATGCTACTAGAGTAACAATCATCAATGATTGCGTCAAATATACAGTTACGCCGCCTTCTCATGATAGATGAAATGCTTGCGGCCGAGGTAATTCCAGAAGAATACCACCACTAAGGCGACAGTCTTCGCGCCCCACAGATTGTAGGGGTCATGCAGACCGAAGGTATCCAATTCGGGGCGCATGTAGATGACAATAACCTCGGTAAGGAAAAGGCCGATGCCCGCCACTACTGCCACCATGATAAATTCCACGCCGACATGGTGCTCGGTAGGTTTGAAGATCAGCAGCTTACGTGCCAGGACAAAATGCACCAGCGTGCCGAGGATGTAGCCGATTGCGATGGATATCCCCAACATCGCCTTGCTATCCGGCAAAGTTCTCACCATAATAGTGATCACCGCATAGTCCACCAGCGTGGCGATCACGCTGACCATACCGAAACGAACGATATGTAGCCCCAGCAGCATGCGTAACAAACCAATAAGGCCCTTGTTTTCGGGATTCATGGGCGGTAGTCATCCTATGCTTTAACCATCACATTATCGCCTGATTACAGGGGTAATGTCAAATAATTTGCGGCGCAGTGTAATTATCAGTAGGTGAAAACACTTACTGATAAATGACAAAAAATTAACACTGGGAGCGCACGCATCCTGCGTGCTCCGTTAGTACGTAACAAGAGCACTCTGGAAGCCGTGCGGTTCCAGTGAGTGTTTGCCCTTCAGGCAAAGGTTAGGGCGGTCGTGGGTAATGAATTAACACCACCTCCTTCAGGGGGTGGTGCTAGGAATCGCGACCCCTTTCTCATGGGCGGGACGCCTGCGTACCCAGGGATTAACCGCGCCCGCTGTGGCGCACTCTTGTCAGCAAATACGCGCCACGGCGGGCGGATTTATTACTACAATACGCGCCACAGCGGGCGCGGGCTACAGGTTATGCGCTATCTTGCCGTTCTCATGGGCGGGACGCCCATGCTACGGGGCATGCTGGAAGCGTGCGGTCCTAGCGGGGATGTTATTTCAGCAGCGCTATCATTGGCTGGTAGCCTTTTTTGATGGCTTCAGAGCGGGGGGTGGCACCAGTTTTGTCTTTGATGCTGGGGTCGGCTTTGGCGGCTAGTAGGGCCTCGATTATTTCCAGATTGAGCGGGTGACGTACCACGGCGGGGATGACGGCGGGATAGTTGATGTCGCTGAGGATAGCCTCTAGCAACGGAGTGACGCCGTTCTTATCCTGGGCGTTAACATCTAGTTTTTGCTCGGAGAGGTAGGTGACCATCTCAGCTTTGCCCCAATGGGCGGCGGTGTGCAGGGCGGTGCGTCCATCGTTACGGAACAATTTAGCGTCTGCCCCTTTATCAATAAGTAGCTTCGCTACGGCGACGACTCCGCTTTGCGCAGCGGCATCCAGCGGTGTGCGGGCATGGTTGCCGGCGGCAGGGGCATCGATAGCAGCGCGATTATCCAACAGGATACTGGCCGCCGCTAAATTGCCATAGATGGCGGCGGCGTGCAGCGGCGTCCAACCGATTTTATCGGCAATTTTTACATCCGCCCCCCGCTCTAATAAGAATTTCGTCATCTCAATTGAATTCTGTTCGGCGGCTATGCGTAATGCGGTGCGTCCATCGGCCAGTGGTGTATTTACATCAATTTTCTGTGCCAACCAGTAATCCACCAACGCTGTACTGTTGAAATATACTGCTGTATGGAGGGGAGTCCAGCCATTGGTATCACGTTCCAGCTCCGGCTTGGTTTCATCATGTAATAAGGTGGCGATGTCGGCGGTATGGGCGTAGAAGATCGGCGTCCAGCCCAGCGAGTCGCGTACCGAGCGATCCGCGCCTTTATCCAGTAACATCTTTACCAACTCGAGCGAAGAATAATGGGCGGCATCATGCAGGGGTGTGTGGCCGTCGGTGGTACGGGACTTTAGCGACGCACCTTTATCAAGTAACAACTGGACGACGGCTAGTTTATCAGCAGTGACAGCAAGGTGAAGCGGTGTTCGCTTGAGGTCGTCACTTACCTGCACAGTAGCGCCGCGCAGCAACAGCGTGGAAATGATGTCCAGGTAGCCGCCCGCCACGGCCAGATGCAAGGGGGTGGCCCCGTCTGCCGTCTTCCCATTCACCAAAGCGCCTGCATCTAGCAATGCAGGCACCAGCGCGCCGCGATTGTTAAACACCGCCACATGCAAAGGGGTGAGGCCATCGTCATCTGCGATAGTAATATCGGCCTTCTTCGCCAGTAAGGCGGTGACTAGCGGCATCAAGCCATTACGTGCCGCCAACCAGAGTGGAGTCTGTCCCGGATTATTACGGGTGTTGATATTGGCACCGGAGCTGCGCAACAACAGCGCTTCGGGCAATTGCCCCTGATCAATCGACAGGGAGAGCGGTGTCCAGCCACCCTCGTCGCGGATATTCACATCAGCCTTCCCTTTGAGCAATGCTGCAGTAACCTCTACAAGGCCATCGAAGGCGGCGAAATGGAGCGGTGTCTGGCCGCGATTATCCTGTGCGTTAACGTCAGCTTTGTTAGCCAATAAGAAGGAAACCAGCTCTGTATTGCCGGAAGTTGTCGCCCTATGCAACGCGGTAGCTCCGGTACGATCGCGCATAGAGATAACCGCTGCATCCGCCGCCACTTGCGCCTGTACAGCCGGAAAATTCCCCTGCGCCGCCAGGTCATGGATCTCGGCGGCGGAGGTGAGTATCGAAAAGGTGAGGAGAAGTGTTATAGTTATATACAGTTTTTGCATAGTATCCTCCAATAAGTTGAATCTGGGACTAAAGTCCCGGCTGCGTGGCGCTGCGCGCCAGTCGTCCGTTTGCGCGGACTCTTTTCACCCGATAGTAATTCGCTTAGGCGGACGTTACCTAACGTTTTCTCACCACCCCCTAAAGAAGGTGTCTATCAAATCAAGCACCCTGAAGGGCACTATCATTACATTCATAACACCGAAATACCACATTTCAGATGTAGTGAGCCTACAGACCTACAGATCTATAATGGCAGTATGTTCATCCACATGCTCTCCAGCGCTAAGTCTATATTAACATTACGTTCGATTAGGCGTTTTGTCTTCAAAATTGTTTGCAGACCTTGGCGAAGCTCGGTGGTGGTGTGGCGGCCGGCGTTGTGTTTGAGGTCGGCAGTGAAGTCGAGATTGATGATCATATCCCCCTGCCCCATCTCTACCAGCAGCATGTCGCGCCACCAGGAGGCGGTGATGTCCAGTAATTCGGGGAGATTGCGACGAACCTGCCGGTCGGCGGTAGTGCGGGCCTTGGCGTCATCAGTGGTGGTATCTGCAGATAAATCAACCCCGGTGGCTAACGTGTGCAACATCTCTGCTGCGCGGAGGGCAGAGCGGCGACCCAGGGCGTAATACTTGCCCACGCCCTCAAGTAGCGAGTGGCGCGTGTGCAATGCTTCAGGGTTGGTACCCACGGAGAGTGCCCACCCCACCCTTCCGGCGGCCATGCCAGCAATGGCGATGATTTGCTCCTCGCTGATGTCTCCATGGATACGCAACGCTTGCTCAACCACTTCGCGCGGGGCCAGTTGCAGTCGTACCGGGCGACAGCGCGAGACGAGTGTTGGCAAGACGGCACTGGGACGTGAGCTGATGAGGATCATAACCACATATGAAGGTGGCTCTTCCAGCGTCAGCAACAAAGCATTGCCCGCGTCCTCCTGTAGCCCGGGCCGGTTAGCGGGGTCGATGATATATACTTTGAAGCGTCCTTCCATCGGGCGCAGTTGCGCATCCTCTCGCAATGGCAATGGGTGAGAGGGACTCTCCCCTACCTTGGTGCGGATAGCATCAATAGGGATAACCGTCTTCCCTCCGCAAGTCTCGGGGGTAAGCAGGCGTACATCGGGATGCTGCCCCAACTCGATCATACGGCAGGAGCGACAATGACCACAGAAATCGCCAGTATATTGCGCTTCTTCGTCGGTACAGTTGAGCGCACGTGCGTAGGCCAAGGCCAGTGTGCGCTTGCCGATGCCCTCTGGCCCAGCAAACAGATACGCATGACCCACTTGATTATCCAATATTGAACGCTGCAACCAGGTGACCGTCATCTCCTGGCCGTATATATCTTTGAAAGGCATGGTTAGATTATACCGCAAAGTAGGTCTGTAGGTCTGTAGGTCTGTAGGTGTGTAGGTGTGTAGGTGTGTAGCTTTTCTCCCCGATACAAATACCGGGGAGAAAAACTACAGAGGTTGGCACGAAAAAACTCCGGCATATTGATTAATACGCCGGAGTTTTACAGTTTGCTGCTGTCTTATTTTACTTTGAATTCACCCCAGCTGCCAGGATAAATCCAAGCTTCCAATGGTTCATCATTAACCAGGTTGGTCGCTTGATTTGACCAGTAGGTACGGGCAGTGTCGATCAGTCCGTTGGGATCAGATGAGATGAAGCCCGCGTCACCATAAATAGTGGTGCCGGGTTTAAGCGTCAATCCCAGTTTTGCCAACGGTAACGATGCTTCCACAATATACTTATTGCCGTTAGTTTTAACAGCGATGTTGGCATCGTCAAGTATAGCGACACGGTCGAAGTGCTTGGTCCAGCCAGTAGTGTAGTTCTTGCCAAACTCTTTAGGTGCCGCGGGGTCAACTGGCATCATCAGCACAGCTACTGGTTTCCCCTGTAATTGTGAGATCACGATGCGCATATCGCCATGGCGCGGTTCAGTTTGGGGCTTGGTATCGGCAACATTACTCAATTGCAGGTCTACTGCGTCGCCGGATTTGAATAACCGACCAAAATCTTTCCCGGTATTCAACCATGGATTCGGGTCGGACACTTCAAAGAGCGCATAGAGATTAGTATCGTCGTAAGTAAGTTTTACGCTGCCTTTATCAGGTTGACCTTCCCGGGCAATGGAAATTGCATTAACAGCCTTCCATTCTGCAGGATTAGCATCAATGGCAGGAGCTTTGTCAGTGCGAACTAGATCGTAAATTTTCGCAGCTGTCTGTACTTTTGCTCGCTCATTATTGTCGGCATCTGCCTGGACAATATCCTGGAGTGTCACTTTTATGGTATCGGCATTAAAGCGCTGAATTGATTCCAGCCCCTTAATCTGCAGGATCATAGCAGCTTCACGTGCCATACCGGTGGTTAGCCTGACTTTGCCATCAGTTTGCTTGCCGAACCAGCCATTGAAGGGCTCGCCACCTTCACTGAAGGTGTCCATCGGAACACCCTTAAGCTGGGATTCTTTGTCGGGTAATGAATCACCCGGTAATCGGCCATCCTGGAATAGCGACCCAACGAACAAGCCATCGCTGGTGAGGAAGAAATCCTGACCAAGGTTGCCGCGGAGCGCGAAGACTGTACCGATGTCCTCGCTAATCTTTGCTGTACCCATAGTTTTCAATGGGCCGATCAGCAGGCCTGGACTGGGCATTGTTGCTCTATGCGAGCCATGTACACCCGGATAGGGATTAGCGTAGTACCAGTCAATCATACCTGTTCTGGTATTGACCCCCGTTAGTTTTGTCGGGCCAGCGTAGCCATCCATGCTCAATACTATTAAGCGATCTTCGCCAGGAACGGGTACGATATCGCCGTTATCCTTAACTCCGACCGGATATCGGCCCTCCAAGCTATAAATCGGCGCTCCATCTTCAGTGAAAGTGATCGGTTTGTAGCGCATCAGACCATCGGTGTAGATACTCAAATCATCACCCATTCGTCCGCCCCAGCCGTTGTTTATGCCAATACCAGGCTGACCGCTGCGCTGATCAGTGCCTTGCTGTTTAGTCAGGATAATCTGACATTCGTTACGCTGTACTTTACCGTCTTTATTGGTGTCATTCCAGATGACGCCATCATAGGTATTAAGGCCAGCAAATTCACCGGAGGGCGCGTTCTTCACGGAGCCGTTATAGTTAATACCACCAGAAATGTATCCGACAATAGTAATGGCGGACACTGGTTGCCAGTTACCATTACGCTCCATAAAGAGTACGCTGCCATTAGAGCGTGATTCATGATCGAACATGTATTCATGCGCTTTGCCGCTGGCAGAGCTGGTGAATCGGCTCGGAATCTCATTAGATGCAGTGTCAATGGTGAAGTTCTCACCCTTTGTTTCGTCCGGAACCCATAATATTTTAGTTACTTTCCAATTGCCTGCATGGTCAATTTTCATCTCAATCGGGCCGGTATAAGCAAGGTCAGGATTCTGGTCATGCAGGTAAGAATCTGCACCAGAGTATCCGGTATTGCCGATATAATCGCGAACTAACTTGCCGTCTTTGCCCCATACTGAGACCCGGCGAGGGTAGTTCCAATTCTCAACAACCCAGACATTCCCCTTGCTGTCTACGGCTACCGAGCTCATTTGAAGCATGGCCTGCTCATCAAAATCGCCACGAATAGGACGACCACCTTTTTTACCGCAGGTATAGACGAGTTTACCATCCTGGCTATAGGCTTTTGCCTGGCAATCAGCACCATTGTCGATGATGACAATATTGCCATCATTATCAACAGAAATTGCGCCGCCATTCCCTAAGCCTGGGGTGGCAATGACAGTGAGAGCGCCGGTGTCGAGGTTGACCTGATTGAGCTTGCCACCTATACGTGCGGTCATATTCAGTGGCTGACCGTTTACCATACCAGCAAGTGGATTTAGCTGGCCGCCGCTCATAACAAATAACTTTCCATCTTTACTGAACGCTACCTGTCCTATGGCATCGATATCAAATTGCTTGATAACGGCCGCCGAGAGTGCGTCCAGTATTACTAACTTGCCGCTATCCAGAGAAAGCACTAACTTGTTGCCATTGACGGCCATCCCCTTGACGGCACCCGGTTTTGCGATGCCAGTGATCTCTGTTATAGGTAGATCGAAGATACGTGGTTTGCCATCCAAAACAAACGGCTGTAATGAACCATCTTTAAAGCCAAAACGGCAAATGGTGTCATTTACATACCAACCAGTGACATTGGCATATACATAGTTGGCATCTGCGGCTATCATCGTTACTCCACGACGATCTCCCCAACGTTTCTTTCCAGTTGGATCAATAGCGACGATACCACTGCCACCTTCGGCAAATGGCCAGGTAACGACAGTCCAGTCGCCGCCGGCGGCAACATTGTTCGGTGCAGCATGATCGCCACCCCAGGCTCCGCTACCATCTTTGATTGCCCATTGCGGGGTGCCAGGGTTATAGAAACACATCTCGTATTCTGCGCTGATGCCCTTTTGCGTTAAGCCGCGCACACGATAGTCTCCTGCCGGCACTAGCTTACCTTTATCGTCTAATCCATCCCATTTAACTTCAACTGTGCGCATGTTTGCAGCCGCTAAAGTCGTCATTATTGACGCGTTCTGATTCCATTTAAGTTCAACTGTGCGAGTTTTTGCATCATCTTTGCCATTTACAGCATAGTCTAAGGGGTCACAATCGCCAGCGAGGTTGCGAATACGATTCCCCTGTTGGTCTTCGATAACTATTGTAAAGCGGGAAGCGTCCTTGGGGATTACAGCTTGCACGGGAATCGTTCCGGCAATGCGCGAGCCATCGCTGACATATTGGCGAACTGGAACATTGCCGGCTGCAGCCAGGGTGGCATCACCCCAGATATTACGTGCTGTCCAGAAGAACTCGCGCTCGGTTTTACCGGGTTGCATATTATCAGCATAGCGGTGAACTGGCCAGGTCTTGCCAGTGGGGTCACTCCATAAGAATTCACTCCCCATATGGAATGACTCGCCTGCTTTTATAGCTGGGACTGTTTTGTAGAGCAATTTCCAGGGGATTTTCATCTCCTGGACAAATCCTTTGCCATCTGCGTCGGCCTTATAGCACATTTCAGCGCCTTCGCCTAGCTCAATGCCACCTGGTTTTGCGACTAATAGTTTAACGGTGGTGCCGTCATTCAAATTTTCCTTGTTTTTCCAATAATTAAGATGCAGTACTGGCTGTTCCTTTGTGGTAAAGTACCATGTAGTGAGCCATACTGTGCTATCGGAATTTGCCAGGCGAATCTGCCAGGCATCCTCTTTCCAACCCTCATCAGGATTAAATCCCGGGTCGATCAGGCTGAACATGGGGGTTGGGTCTTTCCATTTTGCCGCCAGGTACAGATTATCATTGTCCCACATGGCGGACTCTTCCACTGAATAGCGGCTACGGACCAAACTATCAGCGAATACCCAGATTCGTCCCGATAGGTCCCAGTCCTTCAAGTCACCATCGATGGTAACTTCGCCCGGAGCAGGAAGCACCTGAATGCCCTCATTTTGACTTTGTCTGCCGATCATATTCTCGGCGGCAAAGACAGGTAGAATGCTGATGGCCAGCAAGACCAGCAGCGTCAACAAACGGGGTACAACTGTATCTTGCTGACATTTGAAGCGATGAGTCTTCATACCTTTTCTCCTAATGCATGGTTATTCCATGCAAAAAACGAATACCTGCGCAGAATCATATCGAAACTTACTTCGTAATAGACATCAACCTGCTGATAATGGTCGGCATTTTCTAGATGAGTGTGGCCATAATATCGGCAATACTCACTTTTGCTCCACATTCAATCTCATCTGAAGAGCCGTAATACAAGTAAAGTGTACCATCCCCATTATCTACCAGACCGCTGTGAAAAATCACATTAGGCAAAAAGCCGGTAGTTTCATATTCTGCCTCGGGGAATAAGAATGGCTGTTCACTGCGTGCAATAACTTTCCATGGCTCATTCAAGTCAAGCAAAACCGCTCCGGTACAATAGCGGGTATTTTCATCTGATGCATGGTAGAGTTCCAGCCAACCTTGCGGAGTGCGGATGGGCGCAGCGCCACAACCGATGCGTTCGCTATCCCACATCCCGGGACGAGGGCCCATGATGTGCTGATGATGTCCCCAATCAAGCAGATTATCCGAGGAGGCAAGCCACATGGATGGCATCCCCAGTTGCTTCATTGATGGACGATGGAAAGCGTAATAGCGGCCATTTATCTTTTCTGGGAAGATGGCAATATCCTTATTATCTGGCGCAAAGATAATGCCCAGGCGTTCAATATTAACGAAGTCTTTAGTTCGTGCCAGCGAGGTCATCACGCCCAACAACGATATCGCACTATAGTTGATGTAGTACCAGCCATCGATGAAGGTTACCCGTGGGTCTTCAATACCATAGGTTTCATACTTGTTTTCCGGGAGCATCGTCGGCTGTGTCGCCACGGTAAAATTACGTCCGTCTACGCTTTCCGCCATACGGATATGGCTGATGCTGGTTAAGTATAAGGTACCCTTATAGATAAACAAGCGTGGATCGTCCATATTTAGCTCTGGATCATCTAACTTGATGTAGAGCGGTTCGATAGTTTTCGACTCGGCATTCATCGTGGCGGTGGCTACGTAGCCTTCACGCGGTACCGGTCGCTCGGCGACACGAACCAGCAGTATCACTTTACCATTATAGGTCGTGGCACCCGCATTGAAGGCACACATTACCTCAAAATCTGGACGTGAGGGTACCACCATTTGAGGTGTAATTACGGGGTTGTTAGCAAAACGCTCGATCATGATTCAAATCTCCTGATATCCCAGAAAAATAGTTTATTACCGCCCAAGCTGATATCCATGCGTAAAGGCGCATATGTTGTAATAGTATGCTAGCGCTAGTGCTCATGTCAATAGGATTTTAACCAAATTTTAACCTTAATTGAAAACAAAACATTTACAGACAACACACCTTCTGCTTACAAAAAGGACTCCCCTACCCCGACAACGAATTTAGTTACATGCCGGTTTTACACATATTGCATACTAACGATTTTCATAATACCCTCAACGCAGAGAAAGCTTCCTTCATTAAGGGGTTAAAAGCGCACTTCGCCCCTTATGTGCTCTTACTCGATGCGGGGGACGCGGTGAGCGCGGGGAACCTGACGGCGAAGAAGCATGAGCCGGTGTTCGCGCTGATGACGGGGGCGAACTACGACGCGATGGCGATGGGGAACCGCGAGAGCCACCCGACTATCGGCGCGCTGGTGAAGAAGCTGAAGGATGCGAAGGTGCCGGTACTGGCGGCGAACCTGCACCCCAACAAAAAGATGCACCCGCCGCGCATCGTGCAGGAATACCTGGACTTCGACTTCGGGGAAGAGGAAGAGGATGAAGAGTGCGACGAGGAGGGATTCGCCGTCTCGGTCTTCGGGCTGGCGCCGCAGATCACCGCGCCGGACTCCTTCTGGGCGAAGATGACCGACTTCGTCTTTGATGACCCGCTGAAGACTGGGCCGGGGCTGGCTCCTAAACTGCATTTAAATACCGAACTGGTCATCGCGCTCACGCACATCGGCTATGAGCGTGATGTGCAACTGGCGCAGTGCAAGGACATAGACATCATCATCGGCGGGCACAGCCACCGTGAGGTCTGCCCACCGGAGCAGCACGGCCACGCGTGGGTGGCGGCCACCGGGAGCCACGGCAAGCACATCGGGCACCTGACGGTCACATTTATGCCTGGTGAGGGTGTCACCGAGATAACCGGGGAACTGATACCGTTGCCGTGAGGTAAAACGTTCAATGTTCAATGTTCAATGTGAGACGGGGGGCGGGTGAGAAAGTGCATAGATATTTTGGCCGCACAGAGTTGCTTATCGGTAAAGCGGGGTTGCAGAAGCTGCAGGCGGCGCGGGTGGCGGTCTTCGGCATGGGGGGCGTGGGGTCCTATGCGGTAGAGGCGTTGGCGCGCAGCGGGGTCGGCTATCTGCGTATAGTTGATTTCGACACGGTAGGAGCGAGCAACTTCAACCGCCAGCTTTATGCGCTACGTTCCACGCTGGGGCAACCGAAGGTGGAGGTGGCTGCGGCGCGGGTGCGCGATATCAACCCGGAGATCGTCCTCGATATCCGCCCCGCCTTCTTTCACCACGACACCGCCGATGAGCTACTCGCCGCGCCGTTGGACTTTGTGATCGACGCGATAGACAGCCTGGCACCTAAGTGCGAGTTGCTGGCGCAATGCGTGGAGCGCGGCATCCCGGTGATCAGCGCAATGGGAGCCGCCGCGCGCACCGACGCCACCGCGCTGCGCGTGGGCAACATCTGGGAGACAACGAACTGCCCGCTAGCCACCAAGGTGCGGCGCACGTTGCGCAAACGCGGCATCACCGCCGCAGTGCCCGTAGTCTTCTCCACCGAGCAACCCGCCCCCACCTACAGCCACGAGGAAATAGGCGAGGTACAGGCCGAAGAAGCGCTGCGCCGCGGCCGCCAACGCCGCATACTGCCCAGTATGGCGATGCTACCGGGGATGGTCGGGCTGCTGGCGGCGAATTATGTGGTGGGGGAGATGGTGGGAGCGCACGCATCCCAGGGATTGCACTGAAAGGGCAAAGGCTTTAGCCACGGGTGAAGTACCCATATGAGTGAAGCGAATATGGGTACGTAACCCGTGGATTGGGCATCATAAATTATTTCCCGTGCCGAAGACGGCGGGGGAATCCACTGGAAGCGTGCGCTCCCAGTGTGGGGTTAGGTACACCCACCGGCTTACGCCGCCTTTTTTTCTGAACCCAGATGCGCATGATTAAAGGATTATCTCTGACCTATTCGTCTACACTGTTGGATAGCCTCTTCCATTGAACGTTAAACATTGAACATTGAACGTTAAACATTGAACATTGAACGTTAAACAAAAATCGCTATCCAACAGCAGAGGCATTATCTTCAACCTAATCCTCTAATCAGGCGAATCAAGGTTCAGACAGCGACACCCATATTATAGAGTCGCCGCCATCCATGGCGGATTCCGCTGGCATCCATGCCAGCGGGTAACGAGACAAAGCGTAAAAGAATAAAGGGTAAATTACGGTCCTGGCGAGAGAGACGCACAACGGAACC
>JBBRXO010000014.1:0-38967 GCA_038248345.1 Armatimonadota bacterium
TAAAGGGGCATATCGATTTTTTACGCATAATAAGGTGACGCTGGAGAGTGTGATAGCTCCGCACCAGGATGCAACTTTGATGCGTATTGCGCTTGAGGAGTGGGTAGGTTTTCAACGCGTTATGGACTACGCCCGGGCCTGGGAGGCCTTCGGCCCGGAAAAGCAACTATGTGGAAACTAAGACTTATGGGTAATAGACAGGGTTTCGCCCGGGGCTATTGTTAGTAGCTCACTATTTGGTTATTATCCGTAGTAGCCCGTTCTATTGAACACCAACCGGGGCAGGCGGGACGCCATTCGAGAACCTCATGACCTTCGGCCTGCGCTCCCAGGGATCCATCATTCTCCCACTTCTACAATTACCTCGATCTCCACACAGGCGTCGAGCGGCAGCACGCATGCGCCCACTGCCGCGCGGGCATGCGCACCTTTGTCGCCGAAGACCGCGGCGAGCAATTCCGAGGCTCCGTTGGCCACGGCGGGTTGTGCGGTGAAGCACGGGGTGCTGGCTACATGCACAGCGATGCGCACAATGCGGGTGATTTTAGCCAGCCCCACCGTCGCCTCCAAGATAGCCAGTGCGTTCAGCGTAGCCTGCTGTGCGGCTTTCTGGCCGGTCTCCGGCGAGACGTTGAAGCCCAGCTTGCCGGTATATTCCGCCGGTAGCTTTCCATCTACCAACGGCAATTGCCCGCTGACAAAGAGTAAATTTCCGGTGCGCACCGCCGGCACATACGCCCCGATAGGCGTCGGGGCGGCAGGTAAGGTAAGACCTAATGTGGCAATTTTAGCTAACGGCATATTTCCCTCCATTTATTGGCTGATGACCAATCAACCAGTATTATTTGACAAATTATACAGGATAGCACGGCTACACCGCCATATGGATTGATTCAGAAGATTATCGTTGGCGTTATCCTGCCTGTAACATTAATGTTCATGTTCATGCCCCACTATGTGCTGGTGGGGATGCTGGTGCGTGGTGTCACCGTGGTGATGTGGATGCTGGTGTACCAGATTCACGCGCTGCAGTAGTTCCATGTTGTTCTGCAACGATTCCGCAGGCATTTCGGCGGCAACGCGGTGGTCTTCGCCCAGTAGCAGGCAACGGTCTGCCAGGTGGGGGATCAGTTCCAGGTCGTGGGTGGCGGTGATGAGCGTCATACCACCAGTGCTAAGCTTCTCCAGCATCTCCAGCAAGAGCGTTTGGCTCCGTGGATCCAGTCCGGCGGTCGGCTCATCCAGGAGCAATACTGTCGGCTGTACCATCAACAACGCCGCCAGCCCCACGCGCTTCTGTTGGCCATTGCTCAGCGTCTGCGGCGCGCGGTGGCGCAGGTGCGTCAGCTCCAGCAGTGCCAGTGTATCCTCAATGCGTTGCTTGATAATCTCACGCGGCAGGCGCAATTGAAGTGGGCCGAAGGCCAGCTCCTCCTCTACCGTGGGGCAGAAAAGCATGGCATCGGTGTTCTGGAAGAGGAACCCCACGCGTTGGCGAAATACCGGCCCGAAGGGGGGATTATCCACATTCTCCTCGGTCAGCGGGGTGTCGAACGCGGTGATATGGCCGGAGGCGGGGAAGTAGAGCCCGTCCAACAGGTGTAGCAACGTAGATTTGCCGCAGCCATTGGCCCCCAGCAATGCCAGTCGTTCACCCGGCAGCACGGAAAAGCTCACCTCGATCAGGCACGGTGCGTGGCCGGGGTAGGCGAAGGTGATACTATCGACTGTGAAAAGGGTGTCCATTAATTAATGCCTCGCTCATGCGGAATAACAGGTGGAATTATAGCAGATGTCGCGCTATTGGTAACACTGGAAAGCGGCGCAAATAGGATCTCGGTTCCATTATACTGGTCGAGGAGTAGTTTGGCGACCTGCTTTGCGCTGCCATCCGGCAGTTGTAGAGCTTTTACCCGCACGTCTTTCAATACCAGGGTGAGCTGGGCGGACAACTTGTCGACAGCGGGTAAATTAGCGGTAGGATCGGCAAGCTGAGGCATGATGAGTAGACTCTGCAGGGATTCGAATTCCGCCAGAGCCGGGTTGCGCCTAGTTTCCCGCTGGGGCATCCAATTGCGCATCAGGGAGATGATCTCCCCCATTGTCTCCTCCCGTAGCGCGTCTAATTCTACGCCGGGCGTGAGTATTTGCACGCTTTTCCCCCGTTGCGCATCACGATATGCCAGCAGGGTTTCGTCCCAAAGGCTGATGGCGCCACGCAAGGCATCCAATTGCTGCGCCCGTGTCGGGGCAAAACTGGCGGCGTCGGTATCATTCACCCAGCTACGGTAAAACAGATACGAGGAGCAGGCATCCCGATAAGATTCAATCGTAATCAGCGAAGCCTTCGCCCCATATATTTTCAGGTATTTATCGAACGGCAACCGTCCTGCCTGCTCCCAGTTCAATCCCGTGACGATATCCGTTTCCCGGGGCATTGATTGTCGCTCCGGCGTATTCCAGAGTGGTCGCGGCTCGGTCATTTCCATTGTTCCGCCATTGCCGACCTGCACCGTCACGGTTTGTAGAGGTTTGGCAGACCAGCTTTTGCGGATCCAACTGCCTACCCCCACCAGTGTCAAAATGATGAATACACCAGCGCAGGTATGCATCCAAAGCCCCTGTCCGGGGAGATGGCGGATGTGGTGACATTGCCGGCCAGCGCGCTCCCAACAGCGGCTATGGTACTTCGCCCCGCACTCCTCCGGGCAGGTCACGTTCAGGATAGAGTTCAGCAGCAATCTACCACACCGCCGGCAGCGTTCATGTTTATGGGTTTGGTCCAATTGTGATCCTTTGTACTACATGAAATCGCGAAACCTTATCTTGGCCTTTCACCACGCCCTAAAGGATGTGGCTAACAACTGCAAGCACCCTGAAGGGCGCTATCATCATTTGCCCGTTCGTGGCATGGGCGTCCCCGCCCATGAGATGTGCATCCAATAATAAACATCGAAACAGTTATAGATGCGCATACCGCGCATCCCTACGGCAATCCGACAGTAACTAGTATTTGCCCGTTCTCATGGGCGCAAGCCTTGCGCCCCTACTACTCCTTATTTTTTCGGTTCGTCCTTAACTTCCAGATTCAGCTCGATGTTGCCGTTATCTTTGCCGACGATCTCCATCCAGTCGGTTTTAAGGGAGACGCTGACAGTTTCGGCGTTGCTTAGGTCTCTGATCTCCCCTTCGCCCTCATTCTTCATCTTTACGTTGCCGCGCAGGGTGATAAGTTCGCTTTCCTGCTCGTAGATGCCTTCGTCCGCCCACACGGTGCGTTTTTGCTCTGGTTGGGTGATGACTACGTCACTTTTGGCCAGTGCACGCTTGGCAGCGTAATCATAACTGAGCGATTTACACGTAGTGGTACTGGGGGTGCTGATGAAGTTGCCGCTATCGCCGCTCTTTTTTTTCGGGGTTGCGATCATCTTCACGTTATCCGTGAACTCGGCGCGTCGCGGACTGCTGTAGCCGATAACTTTGTCACCGGTAATCCTTACTTGCGGGTCGGTGAAGACCGGGTTGCCGGTACAGGTGAACTCATGCACGCCGTCCGTGCTGCGGATAACGATATTCGCCGCCACAAAAGTTGAGTCACCCTGGGTGATCGTGGCGCTGGAGACGGTGGTGATGCGCACGTTCCCCTGTTGCGACTCGCTGACGATATGCGGTGCCGAGACATGTAGCTTTTTGTCTTCTGTCGCAGCAGGCGGGGTGGGGTTAGCCGCCCGCAACGTCGTCCCGGCCGTAAGCAGGGCAAAAATTGCCAGGCTTGATATGACATAGAGCCAATTTGTTCGTTTCATCTTTTACCTCCGTGCCGGTATCGGCACCGGCCTGGGATTAGGAGCCGCCGAATTTCCGGTTTGCTCCTGTTGATATTTTGCCGCGCGCTCGCGTATTCCTGCCGGAAGTTGTGGTATCTCCGGCAACTGTGCGCCATTTACGATATTGTCAAAGGCAGCGACGTTCATGTCCAGCGTCACCGCGTTATCTAAAGTTACCCGCTTCGTATTTATTTCAAGCAGTACATTGCCCGCGTTGAGTGTTGCGCCGGGCATTGTCATCTCCAGTAGCCCGGTGGCATTCAACGTCGCCAGCTTCATATCGTAGTTCACGACTCCGTTAGTGTTAAACTGATACTCACCCGCTGTCACCGATGACTGTTGCTCAAATGTCAGTATCTCCTGTTGCGCATTCCAGCGGGCGAAGGTTGCCAGCGCGGATATCTTCTCCCCTGTCATAGTTATCGGGCCAGTGATACTCATATCACCAGTATACGTGTTGCGTTCCAGTGTCGTTGCAGTGAGGGTCATCTCCGTTACTGTTTCATTCAGCGCCACCGCACGGGTGATGCCCGTCATGCGCACTACCGGTCGGTCACGCAGTAGATCAAAACGCTCAGCTTCAATCTCCCAGACGATTTTGCCGCCGGAGACGCTATGGATACGCACCTTATTGAAGGTCATCTCCATATCATTCGGCCAGGTGGGCGTTTTTGCGGTTGCGGCATTATGCCGTCCGCGCCACCACCACCAGCCCAGCGCGGCCAGGAGAACTATCGCTATTCCTGCAATCAACCATCGCCACTTTTTCGCCACACCTACGCTCCATGTCATACTGCTATGGCGGCCACCTTCCCGGGCAGCCGCCATTCCTAATCCAAACAATATTTACGTCCGGATGACTTTACCAGTTCGGTGGGGGGGGTGGATTGATGCCACCGCCACCGATCGTCAGATTCAGTGTAACTGTCTGTGCACTAGGAACATCCACTGACCCTTTGCCAACTTGGAAGATCTTCACCTGCGCGGTATATATCCCGGAGTAAGTCCCAGCTAAAACTGTAGTAAAGGCAGTCGGATCGGCGAAATTAAGCACCCAGTCACTGGAACCGGAAATGTGAGACATCAGCACATTCGGGATGCTGGCGCTGGCGCCGCTGCTGGTGAAAGTAGCAGTAACATTGCCTTCCAACGTCCCGGCAATATCAGCGGCGGGTGTGTAGATGAGCTGGGTTCCCTGCACTCGCACAGTTCCCAGCGTGCCGGGAGTTGTGGTGGTGCCACCGCAACCGATGATCCCCAGTGCCACCGTTAAGAGCAGGGCACCGAGTAATACTTGCCATATCCGCATCATGTGTATACCTCATCAAATAGTTTTTAGATCGGCCTACTGACCCATCTCAATATAGTATAACACTTCACGACAGTTTTTTGTATTCTTACGGTCATTTTTTATTTTCCACTGGAAGGAAATCCCAGCGCTAAAATGACATGGATACTATTCTCTCACTATTATTCTACTGAAACGGCGCTGGTGATGTTTACTGGTCGGTTTGAATTATTGAGACTGTTGAATATCTCTAATTTTGTCACCGCGGCGACGCTATCAAATGCGGCGGGGAATGTGTAGACCAGGACTCCGTCTAGCCTGACGATGAAGGAGCCGGTAGCAGAGCGCTCAATCTCTAATTTATGCGCACCGGTCCAATTCTTTTTTACTTCCACGCTGATCCGAGAGGGGTAGATGCCTTCGTCCAGCATCAAATACGTGGGAGCAACACCGCTGCCCGCGCTGCCTGCCTGCAGTCCGACGGTGCGGCTAGCAGTTTTTCCCAGCCATAATCGAATAAAACAAGTCTCGTTGGCGAAGCCCTTATTCGGCGCGATGGTATAGTCGAATTGTACTTTGAAGGGTTTATTGGCTGCAGCAACATTGGTCCAACTGGCGGTGGCGCCTACCGGGATGGTCACAGCGCCATTGTTTACCGCCACCCCGGCAGGTTGAGTTGTATCCCACACAATGGGGGCAAAACCGCTTTGGATAGCTATGCGTATAGCAGTATTAGGCTGTATTGAGTTATACTTCTCTACTAATGTGCTACAGATGACATTAATAGATTTCCCGACAAATTCGTGTGAAAGTGTTAGCGAGGTAATCGCCCCGGTATTTTTATTCAGGGCCGGGAAAGTATAAATCAAAACATCGTCCTGCTTGAAGGTAAAGTTACCGTCAACAGCACGCTCCACTTCAATGGTATGCGCACCGGTCCAATCAACTGCAGGAGCCGGATTGCCTATATATTTACGTGTATTGTCATACATGGAATATTGGGGAGGGATTTTACCTCCTTTAGAGATATCCCCGGAAGAAAAAGAGATTGTCCGTGCTTCGTTGTTTAAATTCAGCGTTAGCAACATCTTCTGGTTTGGAGTGGTGAACCCGGCATTGGGGATGTCATAAGTCAAGCGTACCTTGGCATTACTATTGGCTGGCGCCACGTTGGTCAGGGTAGCGATGGGGACTGCTGCTCCCGCCTCGTTCTTTGCCGGAGTGGGTACAACCCAGATGGCAGCTAAATAGGCACTGCCGGTTTTTGTCTGGTTCCATCTTCCATGATCTTTCACGCTGATGGTCATAGATTTGCAAGAGCCGACCTGGAACACAGATTCCCTGGACATCGCTGGATTATTATAACCGGGGTCAACGTTCAACTCGGGGTTGGTAGTGCTATCGATGATAATATTGTTGGTAGTGTCCTTCACTGTCAAGTCTGCGCCGCCGGAGTTATTAGCGGTCCATGATCCCCAGATGATATGAACGGTAGCAGTTTTTTGGGGAGGAAGGTTCAATGTCAAATTGGCGCTAATGGTGCCCCCTTCGGTCTTGGCAGTCTGCTGGAAGCTACACCATTCTGGGTGGTCTTTGTGTTGGCCTGTCAAAGTAGGTATAATTTGACTCATATCGACGATACCGCCGAGTACGTTTGTCACCGGGCCTCCGGCTACGGGAAAGTTGATGGCGTAACCAGCGGGTGCCGGAACGGGCCCAATCATGAAGGCAACATCTTCAATCAGTGTGGTAGTGGATTCCCAGGAGCCTGCGATCAAGGAATTGGCGGGGATGACAGCCGGGATTCTTTCAATATCTTTAGTAGTGACATAGGTCGTAGCATCGGTAGCTTGTGCAGGCCCATCGGCGGCGGCAAGGGGCATGGTCACCATGCCGTTGTTGCTGGTGATACCAGCAGGTTGGTTCGCATCCCACTGTACCGGGACAAAAGCGCCTTTCAACACAGTGCCAGTCGCCGTCTGCATACCGGGGTTTCCATTGATAAAACGAATCTCCGATAATGCGGCCCCGGCGGTAGCAGTGGCGTCATGATAAGTCGAGTTAATGGTGAGTTTGACATATTTCGCCGTCACCGGAGTTGCCAGCATCATCGTTTCTCCGAGATAGCCCGTTTCCGTTCCGGGTGCCTGCAACATGGTCACCCTCTGCTCACCCGTGAAGGTTTTACCATCATCCGAGAAGCTGAGGGTAGCATCTTTTATACCGAATTCCGTCATATTGGCTTCGTTAGTGTTCCAATAATGGACACCAGACAACAGGATAGCACCGCCCAGATCAAAGATAATATAGGGGGCTGCGTCGCCGATATTGGCGCTGTAATAGGTATTACTCCCAAATCCGTTATTGCCATGGTCGGGCCATACCACCCCTGCCGATGCATCGCCGCCATTACATTCAGTAGCGAGTCCAGAATTGTTGATAGCATTCACTGCATCATCTTCATCAGCATCACGCCATGGAGTTCTGTCGTCACTGGCGTAGGAGGTAGCGGTGACTGGTTTAACGATCTCTAACGCATATCTATTTATCCCGCCTGCCGGTGGTGTAACTGGTGGCGTGACTGGTGGTGTAACCGGAGGCGTGACTGGTGGCGTAACCGGCGGCGTAACCGGCGGGTTGATCGGAGTAGTAGGTACGCCGGAAACCGATGGAACGTACGAACTGCTTCTTTCGAATTGCAGCGGTTGCAGCTTTATCCCGCATAGCGACACTTTGCTATCCGCCGTTATCTTCGTCCAATTACAGTCAACCCTAGTAGTGACAACAGATGCGGGGATCACTGTTTCAGCGGAGTACTTCTTCCATTGTTCGCTATCCACCGCAAAGACAACCGGGGTGGCTCCTTGGATATTCATTTGTACGTTGGTGCCGGGCGTACCCGCAATCCAACACTCTACCCGTGCCTTATTGCCATGGGGAAGTCCGCCCAGCCCCTGCAACGTGAAGATTATCCCATCTTTGTCGGTGATTAAAATATGCTTCTCGGGCAAATTCAGAACAGGATCCGCGAGGTTCAGGCGCCCGTTCACCAGCGTATACCCGTCTGGTGTCATATCGTTGTCTATGTCAGTATCGAGCGATGGGAAACATTTGCTATTCATGACCACGCCAGACTGATACAGATAACGCCCCCACTCGGAATATGATTTGACCGGGATTTTATTGTCAGAGAGCCAGGTTAATAGCCGGTCGAGCTTCTCGAAGTATGTTGCCCAGGAGTTTTTATCCCCCATAACATGACTGCCAATGATGACCACTTTATTGTCGGAGAGATTATTAGCGATGTCTCTTTTTAGGGACGACAGGTCAGCGTTTTCATCCGTCACCTCGCCCCACTGCATAGCGAATGGTTTCAATCCGTCTGGATTAGCTTCATTTAATACACGACTGGCCGGATCCGGTTTGACTGCCCCCGATGTATATCCATAGATATCGCCGTAGACTTCTTTTACCATACGTGCTGTCAGATGCGGGCTATTTTCCGGGGCGATGTAAGTAATAGGTGGTACCAGCCCGTTGCGGGCGCAGATGCGCCTGACGGTATCCACCAGCAGCTTGCGCGCTTCGATAGTCGGATATATCTCCGTGGTCTCCAACAATAATGCTGGCGCGGAGGTAGCGGTTACCATGTCGGCGGGGAGCTCTTCACTCCAGATAGACAGTAATTTGTAGGCGCCGTTTGCTGCGGGGATGAAACGATAGGCCTTGTTCAATTTAGGGAAAAATATGAATTTATCGAGTTTGAACCACCCAGCTTCTGGAGTTGCGGGGGTGAAGGTCTTACCGGTGATATTCACCAGCCGTTGTTCGCGTGTTGCTGGCGTCTGGGCAATCTGGTATTGCAAGCAGGCGATGGTACTCTTCAACTGCTTACTGATATGGTCGACCCCCGGCATCTTTTCAATCCAGGTTCGATCTTCTTCACTCGTTACCGTTATCGCCAACGGATTATGATTAGGGGTATGATCCATGATATCGAAACCAATGGTCTGTGCCTCTCGCAGCACGTTCATTAATTCCGGTTTGGCCTCGGCATCCAGTAAATTTATCCCGAAGCCGCACGTCACCTTATGCTTGGCAAAGACAGCCATGCGCTGGCGATAATAATCTGGATCACCGTTATCATCGGTACGAAAAGTAACACCGACATTGGGCGACAAAATACTTTGCGCAAATGCCGAGAGTACCAGACAGCAACAAAATAATGCAAAGGATAAACGCATATGCTGACTCTCCTTTCGATAATCGAAACCGGAAAGATGTTTAAAAAACATCCTAACCACGCGAGAAATTAATGATAAACTCAAGAAGGGCCCTAAAAAAATGCCCAAAAACGACAACCTGTTGATAATATCCGTTAAATCTATCACTCCCCTCTTTAGTTGTCAATTACTCGCCGATTAAAAACGCATTAAGACTACATGAATGCGGGGGTATAACTATTCTTCTACCTAACGTGAGCTTCGCCCACAACCCAATACTATTATCTATCCTGTAAGCAATCGTGTTCTGGCATTCTTACCCAATGTTATAATTCACAGGATATAAGGATAGAAAGGATAATAGCAATAGTTATTAATTACGCCTGATAATACTTCCCGGCTCTAGTTATCCCTTTTATCCTTCTATCCTGTGAATTAAAACGGGAGAGGGTAACCTCTTTGCGATAGCCCGGTATAAATACCGGGGCTATCGTAATACGCCCCATGAATGGGGCTTGTTTACTCTTACGTAGGTTCCATTCATAACGTGCAACTTTTCAATGCAACTGGTTAAGAATATAACTGGAATGGGGCTATTGCTATCCGACGCTTTTGCTACTATAGTTATATGATGATCTTAATAATCAAGATCGGTCAGGAGAATATCATGTTTCGCTCCATTATATTGTTATGTATCCTCGCGCTCGCACTGTTGCCGCTCTACGCATCCGGCGGGGCATCCGGTGTGCTGGTACTCTATGATAAGGATGATGCCAACTCCATTACCGTGGCCAATGCCTACCAGCGCACGCGTGGTATCCCTGATGGCAACATGCTCCCGGTGACCTTCAAAAACGACTATAACAACACCACCCTCTGGGAGCTAGTGGATATTATTCATGAGCATATCACTGCACACGGCCTTATCGGCCAATTACAAGCTCTTGCCCTGGTGGGCTTTGTGCCACTGCAGGGCGGTAAAGTCGGTGCTGGATATACTTATTCTTTAGCCTCCGCACTGTATATGTCACCAAATTTCGACCGAACTAAACCTATTACTGGAGCTCTGAATACCGCTTATCGCATCCCCCCTGCTAACCCCACCAGCGCACTGAATATGTATACCCCGGTAGACAAGAAAAGCTATTGGCCGGTGAGCTATGTAGGGCCGACTGACCGCGCTGCACTGTCGCCCTTGGCCGCCATCCGTGTCATCGAACGCGCGCGTGCCGCCGACGGCAGCAAGCCGGGCGGAGTGATCTACTGGCCGCTGAATAGCGACATCCGCAGTACCTGCCGCGAGTGGGAGATAGCCCGCACCTTGCCGGTATGGGATAAGATGGGCATGAAATACTCCATCCTCGATGGCATCTGGCTGAAAAACCGCGGCGATATCGCTGGCGGCATTGTCGGCATCGCGGTAACCGATGTAACCCAGGGCAACCATTACCTCCCCGGTGCCTGGGTTGATCACCTGACCAGCTTTGGCGGTGTACTCCATGCCGAGTGGCAGATGCCTTGTAGCGATTTCCTGCAGGGGGGCGCAGACGGCTCGTCGGGAACGATGGGGGAGCCGTATGCTATCGCGGGGAAATTCCCGGATGCGCATATCCACACCCACTTGCGCGCCGGCGCTTCGTTGGCGGAGGCCTTCTGGCAGTCAATTCAGATCCCCTATGAGATCCTTCCGGTGGGTGATCCCATCATGCAACCCTACGCTGATTTTCCGCTTGTCACCGTGACGGCACCCGCCAAAAGCGCGAAAGTCAACGGAGTTGTGCCAGTAACGGCAACTGCCAAAGCTACCGGAGCACATAAGCTGGAAGCCACGCGTGACTTCTTTATTGATGGCCGTAAAGTACATATCGGTGAGGATACAGAAACTATCAAAGTAACGCGCCAGGGGGATAATTTCCTGCTGGATACCGCCAGTATCTCTGATGGCTGGCACGAGGTGCGCGTGGTGGCCTACAATGACGATGCGATACGCACACAGGGGGAAGCGATCCTCGGCATCATCGTCACCAACCAGAATCAGTCCGTGAGTATGACCAGCCCCGGGAAAGTGAATTACTCCGGGATAAACAACTTCACTGTTAAACTGAATAACCTGCCGACGGCGACAGAAGTGAGTTTGCGCGCCAATGGCCGCACGCTGGCCACACAAGCTGCTGACGGAATAATCGCAGTACCGGGGGCGCAATTCCCCTTCATGGGCAGCTGCTCGCTTTATGCGGTGGCAAAATTGCCCGATGGCAGCGAAGTGCGGACTGCACCATTAACAGTGGAGGGGTACTGGCCCCCGCAGGCAGCGACGGTGGCCCCGACTTTGGCGCCGGGCACAATGCGCGTTCGCTATTTCGCCGACACCACCCCGGCTGCCTTCAAGTGGGAGATACCAACCGCGACGAGTGTGATTGACGCGGTAACACTTCCGAAATTCACTGCTGGACGCGGTAATTTACCGGGCCTGGCGCCCGATTGGGAGAAGGTGGATTACGCGAAGAAGCCTGCTCTGGAACTCAATACCTGGCTCACCATCCCGGAGAATGGCGTGTACGAATTTGATTCTGCAGGGACGCTGATATTAGATGGTATCAATTTAACCCGCGAGCGCAATAGCCTCTACGGGCCAGTTTCGCTGCAGGCCGGTTGGCACCTGTTGTCGGTGCGTATCACCTTAAATAACAAAGAGTTCTCCTCCGAGTTACTTCTGCGCGGCGGCCCTTTCGGCAAGTTTGTCGATCTGCGGCCATCCTGGTGCTCCGCTCTGGCCGCCCCCGACGCCCCGCCCGCGCCGGAGGTGAAGATCGCCGGCGTGGGTAAGGCAGAGGCGACCTCCAAAGACCCACTGCCCGCCAACACGGTACGTATGGCTTTGGCGGCGACCTCGCCAACAGCGGGCCTTACATACACCTGGTGTGTGGTAAAGGCCCCACCGATAGGGATGAATAATCGGCCGGATCAACCAGCCGAGGTCGTTTTTAAACCGAATGGCACGCCCGATGCCGTCAACACGGTGGCGACGATCACTGCCGCGGGCAACTACCTGCTGCGAGTGAAGGCGGATGACGGCAAGTCCTGCGGCTACGCCGATATACCGGTAAAGATACTCCCCGTTGCTACGGCTGTTTCACTTGTCGCCGGCAAGTCGACTACTATCGCCCAGGGTTATCCACTTGATTGCTACGCGGCGGTACTCGATCAATTTGGCAGGCGCATGGAGGCGGCGCAACCGGCATTCGTTTGGAGCAGTACTCCCGGAGGGAATATCGAAAAGCTTTCCAATGAGACCGTCCGTTTCAGCACCGACGCCGAACCCGGAGATGCTGTGATCACTGCCACCAGCGGCACGCATAGCGGAAAACTCGCAGTCAAGGTGGCGCTAAATCAGCCTCCTGTTTTTGAGAAGGAACTAACGTACAGCTTAATGAATGAGAAGACCTTCAATCTCTCCGTGCAGGTCAAGGATCCGGAAGACTCCACGGGGCGCTTTACGAAATTCTCCTGGACAATTGATAAACAACCGGATGGCCAGACAGCGCAGATCATTGACGCGGGATTGCAACGGACATCTATTAAGCTCTCCGACCCGGGCGATTACGTCGTGCGGCTAGCAGTCACTGACGCGGGTGGCAAAACCACCAGCCGTAGTATAACTATGCACGCCGTCGCCCTGGAAAACGGCAAGCTGTTGTTACCGCCAACTGCTGTGATTAATAATGCCACCGGAACCATCTCATTGTCGACGGGACTGTATGTCAGCGGTTATCTGGAGGGTGCGAAGTTCAGCTGGGAGACCTGCAAAGATGGCGAAGATACCTGGACGCCCCTCCCAAATGCTGGTTACAACTTCTATAACATCGAAAAATTGGCAGCGAGTGACAACAACCGACTTTTTCGTATGAAAGCCGTCAACGCTGCAGGTGAATGTCTGAGCAATGTCGCCAAAATAACGGTGAAAGACCCCCAAGGTGGGTTGATCAGCCTCGACCAGACGCGGCAGCTCACTGTACTAGAAACCGGAGAGTCGATCATCGTCACGATACACCGCATGGTACATAGCACAGGTTTAGCCTCTATCGACTACAACACAGTTAGTCCTGCTGGTAATACCGCCGCCCAGGAGGGAGTGAACTACCAGAAGATCGAAGGGACGCTAAGCTGGCCAGATGGCGATGCAACCGACCGCACTGTCACCATACCACTACTAAAAAAAGGCACTGATCACACAGATAAATACCTGCAATTAATCCTGAGCAACCCTAAGGGAGATTGTCTGATTGTGAATGGTAACGCCTACATCACCATTAAGGGTGTGGCGCCGAAGTAGTCCTGGGAATGGGATATCTAACATATGGGATGGTCTCTGCAAAACCCGGTTTTTTTGACACTAATCCCCATGCCCCCTATAATTAGTACTTATGCTGCATACCGGCATTAATTACAGGAGAATTTTACACCATGCAAGTTGCTGATCGTTTATTGAAGACCCCGCCTTACCCGTTTGCCGCGTTGGCCGAATTAAAACGAAAGGCGATTGCCGATGGTGTTGATTTGATTGATTTTGGCATCGGCGACCCGGATCAACCGACCCCTTCCTTTGTTGTGGAAGCCATGCAGCAAGCTGTCACCAAACCTCCATATCATCAGTATGACGAAACTGGCTATGGGATGCCGGAGCTCCGCACAGCCATCGCCACCTGGTATCAGGCGCGTTTTGGTGTGACGCTCAACCCGAATAATGAGATTCTACGCCTTATCGGCTCCAAGGAAGGTATCGCGCACATGGCGTGGGCGGTGCTCAACCCCGGCGATGTGGTGCTGGTGCCTGACCCGGGCTACCCGGTGTACATGGTGAGCGCGCTCTTCGCTGGCGCCGAGAGCTACTTCATGCCGCTCCGGGCCGAAAATGACTTCACTCCCGATCTTGCTGCGATCCCGGCAGAGGTGGCGCAAAAAGCGAAGATGATGTGGCTGAACTACCCCAACAACCCCACGGGCGGCACCGCTGACCTGGCCTATCTCGCCGAGGTGGTGGCCTTCGCGAAGCAGTACGATATCCTGGTGTGCATGGACATGGCCTATTCGGAAATCTATTATGATGCCACCTATGTGCCGCCCAGCATCCTGCAGGTGCCCGGGGCGATGGATGTGGCGATTGAATTCCATAGCTTCTCGAAGCCCTTTAATATGACCGGCTGGCGTCTGGGCTGGGCGTGCGGCAACGTGGATGCACTGGCCATCCTGAACAAGCTGAAGAGCAACGTCGATAGTGGAGTTTTTCTCGCTGTGCAGGAGGCAGGCGTCGCCGCGCTGCAGACAGACACCACTCAATACTTCGATGACCTGCGCAATATGTATCGCCGCCGCCGCGACCTGCTGGTGGAGGGCCTCAATAGCGCCGGTTGGCATGTGCCTGCCCCCAAGGCCTCCTTCTACGTCTGGGCGCCCACCCCCGGCGGCATGAACTCCGCCGACTGCGCCGCCAAGCTGCTGCAGGAGTGCGGCATCCTGGCCACCCCGGGCAGCGCCTATGGCAAGCAAGGCGAGGGCTACGTCCGCTTCTCCCTCACCCTGGCTGGCAATAACCAAGAAGCCCGCATAGCCGAAGCGGTGGCGCGGATAAAGGCGAAGTTCTGAGGAGAATGCCCCGTAGCATAGGCGTCTCGCCTATGTGAACGGGGCCGCGATTCCTGACACCCTGAAGGAGGTGGCTAACAACGGCAAGCACGCTAAAGCGCGCTATCATTCAATTCAAACAAGTCCTCACCAACAAAACTGAATAATTTGGGCCGATAGCGCCCTTCAGGGTGCTTGATCTTATAGCCACGTGCTTTAGCGCGTGGTGAAGGAGCGTGGCCCCGTTCTTATGGGCAGGCGAGACGCCTGCGTACCCAGGGATTACAGATAAAAACAACAATCATTAAAAATTGCACGAACAATATGCCCGTGCAGATCTACGCCGATGCCGCCGAGTTGGGCCTTGCCCTGGCGGAGGTTATCCTAGCGGGGGTGAAAGATGCGCAAGCGGCGGGCAGGCAGTATCTCCTTGGCTGCCCAAGTGGCCGTAGCCCCTTGAGCACCTACCTGGCTTTGGGCCGCCTGGCGGGCGCAGCAGGGCAGGATATGTCGCACGTGATAATCGTGATGATGGATGAATTTGTGCTGCCTGCCGGTGGTGGTTTCCTCTTATGCTCGCCCACGGCGCACTATAGCTGCACCCGTTTCGGTTATGAGCAGTTGCTCCCAGCAGTTAATACTCACCTCGCGTACGAGTGTCAGCTGCAAAGAGAAAGTATCTGGCTGCCTGACCCCGCGGATATCACCTTATACGATGCTAAGATTCGTAACGCGGGTGGCATAGACCTCTTCATCGTCGCCACCGGTGGCCGCGATGGGCACGTGGCCTTCAACCCACCGGGCAGCGCTGCTGATTCACGTTCGCGCCTGGTGGAGCTGGCGGAGACCACCCGTTACGATAATATGGGCACCTTCCCCGCTTTTACGGACATCAGCGAAGTGCCGAAATACGGGGTAACGGTCGGGCTGGCCACCATTAGCGAGCTCTCGCGCCGAGTCGCCTTCATTGCGCATGGGGCAGGGAAGATCGACTCTATCAAACGGATAGTGGTTGCTGGCGCCTTTGATCCCAGCTGGCCGGCGACCATGATCTATAACTGCACAAATGTCCAGCTGATGCTGGATGAAGTAGCGGCTGAAGGGCTGATATATCCAATAACAACGTAAAAGACTCGCTAAACCTAATTGACATAGTAGCATACCAGCAACTAAATGAGCGGAGGCACACGTATAGGCTAAATTAATTAAACCGAGACGTACTCGCAGTCTTGCCGTCGGTCGTGTACGAAACAGCTTTGTTGGATAGTCTTGCACTGTTTCTTTACTTCGGTGGCGCGTTTGGCTACGGCGTGGTAGCCGTTGAACGGGCCGTTATGCTCGGTAATGACGGCTATTGATATTGAGATGAAGGGGAACTTCTCCGCCCGCCCGCGCCGATTTATCGAGGTGATGTATCCTTGTTGCTGGTGTTCTTCATCATAGAATTCACGCACTAGGCTATCAAAGTCGGCGATCAGGGCCGCTAAAGTATCTTCTGGTAATGACGCATTCAACACCACCACATAATCATCTCCCCCGATATGACCGACAAAAGCATCGGGGAAATCATGATTATTGAAGGTTTTTAGCAGCAGATTAGCAGTCATCCGCAATACTTCGTCGCCACGGTCAAACCCATAGGTGTCATTATAGGCTTTGAAATTATCGAGATCGAGATAGAGTACGACGAAAGGAGATGCGTCACTTACCGCGTGTTCAATCTCCTGTTGAATCATGGTATTCCCCGGCAACCCGGTGAGCGGGTTCGCGTATTTGGCCCGCTGCATCCCCATTTCTGTCATCTGCTCCAGTAGCTCGCTCACAGTAACAATGCCAAAATACATCCCGTTATTACTCACCAGGATATGATCATAGACGCTGTTCGCTTCGCGTTGCATGGCGAGAAAAGATACCTCTTCCAACGGATCATTTATATCAACGATCAACGGTGATGTCGTCAATAGATGCTTGATCGGGCGACTGCTGTAAAGAGAATAGCCGTATTTTTGTCCGAGAAGGCTGAAGAATTTGTCACGCATGGCCAAGCCAACAGGTTTTCCATCATTGGTAATCGGTATTGCCTGTTGTTGTGGATTCTGCGAAAAAACCAGCTCTACTTCGCTGAAGAGGGTTGTTGACTCGCAGGATTCTTTGACTCGGCAGACATCCCCGACAGTCTTGGTGGAATTACGTAGTAGACGAAGCGCCAGCCGCGCAGTATGCAACTCACGCAATTGATTGTATAAGGGGGTACTGGGTAACCCCAGATCAGTTGCTGGCTTGCCGAGATGATACCCCTGGCCATACTCAACGCCGAGATCGATCAAGGCGAGTAAATCAAGCTCCTTCTCGATACCTTCAGCGATAAGTCTCATCTCAGTCGCGCGGGCGAAATTCACGGTGAACTTCACCAGTTGCTGCTTGAAAGGGTCTTTGTGGATATCCTGCATCAACGACATATCTAACTTGATGAATTTCGGGCGCATTGTACAGACCAGGCTCAGGCTGGAATACCCTGCACCTACGTCATCCATAGCCAAACCGAAACCCTGATCGCGATAATGCTCCAGCATAGCGCTGAATTCCTGGTGGCTGTCGATAGCGCTGCGTTCGGTTATCTCCAACACCAGTTGCTCGATCGGCATTCCCATTGCAGTCAGTTGACACTTCGTCATCCCCTCACGAAAACGGGGATCTGCGATGACGTGTGGGTTCACGTTGATGAATAACAAGTGATCACTGCCCATGACGGCGAAACGTTTAATTGCCAGGCGACGGCAGGTATACTCCATCTCCCATACTTTGCCCAGTTGCTCGGCCATCTGGAAGAGAACAAAAGGATCTTCAAATTTAGAGCTGATCGGCCCACGCGACAACGCCTCATAGCCGATTACCGTCCCTTTACGCAAGGAGATAATCGGCTGAAACATGGTTCTAATGTCTTCGTTTATCAACACTGCATTGAACTCTGCAGCCAAAGATGCGTGAGAAACTTCTCTGATAGATGTTGTCATAACGCCTTAACCAATAATCTTTTCCACTACTGATAACAGTGTAATCGCGTTATGATACGAAATGATTAAGTGATTGTGAAGATCATGATAAGACGTTGAAGAATCGACTGTAGTTTACGCATTAGCCAGCAAAAGGTATAATGCCGCGGGAGCAATTATTTATGCCGGATAGTCGGTTTTTAGCGACAACAATTACAGCAGGGGGCCGGTCGGGAATGGGGCTACTACGGTTGCGCCCGATTCGCATAGTGACATTGGTGTTTTTTGCCCTTTGTTTGCTGGGAGCGGGGCTGTTGCAATTGCCCGCTGCACAGGCTCCCGGGCATATCATACCGTTGCTGGACTGCATCTTTACCGCAACCTCTGCCGTCACCCTCACCGGACTGGTCACCGTAAGCACGGCGGATAGTTGGTCGCTCTTCGGGCAGTGTGTATTGCTCTTCCTTATGCAAATTGGTGGGCTGGTCATCATCATCGCCGCTACTAACATCGGGTTACTCCTCGGGCTGCGCATTGGGTTGCCGAAAAAGATGCAGGTTGTTGATGCGCATGGCTCTTTTGGCTTCCTTCATGCGTGGCGAGTGGCTAAATATGTGGCGGGGTCAACGCTGATATTGGAGTTCCTTGGCGCGGTTGCGATAACGATACGGCTGGCGCAGAATTATCATCTCCCGTGGGGAGAGGCTTTCTTTTCCGGTATATTCTACTCCGTTTCCGCTTTTTGCAATGCCGGTTTTACCCTAACGCCAGGTTTTGCTGGTATGCAAAGTTACTTTGGCGACATGCCGCTCCTGGTGATTATCGCCATGCTGGTGCTCCTCGGTGGGTTGGGGTTTGGCGTTTATATGGAACTGTTCCATTGGCGTCCCCGCCGCCGTCTAAGCATGCAGGCGAAGGTAGTGCTGGCTGCGGCAGCGGTGCTGGTACTGTTGGGGGCGGCGCTAATTATCATGCTGGAAGGGCACAATGCAGCGACTATGGCGGGGTTGTCCTCTCCCGAGCGGCTATTTTACGCTGTATTCCTCTCGATTACCGCGCGCACCGGTGGCTTTTCGCCTTTTGATATGATGGCAGTTTATCCAACCACCTGGCTCATTCTCTGTGTGCTGATGTTCATCGGAGCCGCTCCGGGAAGTACGGGGGGCGGTGTCAAAACCACCACTATCGCTACCATTGCGCTGGCAATCCGCACCCTGATGCAGCGAAAAGAGGAGATTGAAGTCTTCGGACGGCGCATTAGTGGCACACTAGTACGGTTGTCGTTGTCGCTGATGACGATCTACGCACTGGGCATCTTACTGATGATTATTGCCGTGAGTATGAGCGAGATTACGCTTCGCACCAGTCTACCGCCGAATATGGATGTGCTTGATTATCAGCTCAAGTTGGTGTTTGAGGTAATCTCCGCCTTCACTAATACCGGTTTCACCACCGGCATCACCCCGATTTTGCTGCCTGCCACGCGCTGGCTGCTCATCATCGCAATGTTTCTCGGGCGCGTTGGCCCACTGGCATTTGTCTATGTCTTCGCACGGCGCAAAGCGCCAACCCTGCGTCATCTACCGGAAGAACCGATGATGGCGGGGTAATGTATCAGTTCCAAGTTCCTAGTTCCTAGTTCCTAGTTTCAGGACTGACCTAATGATAAATGCGCATTCGTAGGTAACTAGAAACTAGAAACTATTCTCTGTAGGAGGTCAATATGGGCATTTTGAATATAATGGTTATAGGCATGGGTAGTTTCGGGGAGAGCCTGGCGTTGGAGTTGACGGAGCTGGGCCACGATGTGCTGGGGGTGGATGCGGATGCCAATGTAGTGCAACGCAATGCCGTCGTGCTTACCAATGCAATCCAATTGGACGGCACTGACCGCGAAGCGATGCGCACGCTGGATATCCATAGCTTTGACGTCTGTATTGTGGGGCGTGGTACCGATCTGGAAGAGAGCGCACTCATTACCTTGCACTTGAAAGAGCTGAAAGCGCGCATGATTATCTGCAAAGCGATGAGCGACGCTCAGGCGTTGATATTGCAGCGCATCGGCGCCGACCAGGTTATTATGCCCGAGCGCGACATGGGCAAGCGACTGGCGCATATGATCAGTACCAGTACGAAGACGCTGGACTACATGGACGTCACCGGCGATTACAGCATCGAGGAGATCGTCGCCCCGCGCGGCTGGCTGGAACGCGAGCTGAATGACCTGCAACTGCCGGTACGCTATGGCCTGCAAGTACTGCTAGTCCGCTCCGGGGAGAAATTCACCACCTCCCCCAGCGGCAACACCGTTATCCATGGCGGCGACATCCTGGTAGTATTCGGGCATAAACGGAAACTGGCGCAGTTTAAGCGGTGACGCCTAATCGTAAGCTCAGTAGCTACAGGGAAATGGATTGACAGGTCACGACTTTGGTACTAAAATAGCCATAAACATACACTTTTTTGTACAAAATACATGTTGTTACGTACAAAAAAGCCGTGATCTATGGATATTTATGTCCATAATGTGGAATACAGATTAGAGAAGGATCCATTTACTGGGAGGGTTAGTTGATGATTAATGCTACGATAGGGGAATTGCGCGGTAGTTTGGCCGATTATGTGGATAAGGTGGCGCAGAACAAAGAGCGGATAATTATCACCAGGCATGGTCGTGATGCCGTAGCCATCGTTCCACTTGTCGACCTTCAGTTTATTGAGCGCATAGAACGACAGATCGATGAAGTGATCGCCCATGCAGCCCTTGCGGAAGTTCTCGAAAAAGGCGTTATAACCTGGGAGGAAGCAGCCCGCCGCCTTGCTTCTCAACAGTCCGTAGACCGATAAGGAGAGTCCCGATGAGCCTCTTCAATATTGACCAGCCGCAAGTATGATGCTTCATATCTTGCTACTCGCGCCGCCAGCAATGCGGAAACTAGAGATAGTTTCCGCTCTTGATTGTGCTGACTTATGCCGTGAATTGCCAGCGCTAGCATTGCAAGCGGCTGATATTGCGGTTGATTTCGAGGGTGGCGCGCTACGTTTCCTGGAACTACGTGATAACAGAAACCGTCTGCGATTTCGGGTAGTATATTTGATTGACTCTGCAAATAGAACGGTAACGGTGTTAAATATCATTGATGCAAAAGAATGGAAACACCTGATACAAAAGCAAAGAATCTAACCCGTGAGTTTTAACCACAAAGGCTTAAACCTGAGCTGGGCTGCGCTAAGTTTTTTATTGCCGGGATTTAAATCCGGTTGCTAGGCATTAAAATGTCCGTCGTTCGTTTACTTGGACTACCTTCGGGCAGAAAAGTCCGCGTAGGCGGACGACCGGCCGTAGGCCATGCAGCCGGGACTTTAGTCCCCGCATAATCATTATGGTTGCGTAATCACCTCAAAGTTCACCTATCGCTTGTCGCCTTACCACGCTTGCATGTACAATATGGCGTAATAGCGCTGGAGGACGGCGCGTCTATTTTTGTGAGGTATTGAAATGGCTTTGACCAATATTCCTGAAGTTAAACTGGCTATCGTGGGTGTTAGCCGCGACTGTTTCCCGGCGGAGTTGACGCGGGCACGCATGAAGGCGCTGGTGAGTGCGTGTGCGGCGCTTAACGTAGCGGTTACCCCGTGCGCCACCGTCATTGAGAATGAGAAGGATGCCGTGCAGGCGCTGGCTGAGGCGGAAGCCGCGGGGGCTAACGCCGCCGTGATCTTCCTGGGCAACTTCGGTCCCGAAGGCCCGCTGGCGATATTCGCGCAGCGCTTCAACGGCCCGGTGATGGCAATTGCCGCCGCCGAGGAGAGCAAAGACACGCTTATCGGGGGTCGCGGCGACGCCTATTGCGGGATGCTCAACGCCTCCTACAACTTCGCGCTGCGCAACCTCAACGTCTTCATCCCGCAGATGCCGGTGGGGCTGCCGGAAGAGCTAGCCGCGAAGATCGCGCACTTCACCAACGTGGCCCGCGTGGTTATCGGCGTGCAGAACCTGAAGGTATTCGGCTTCGGCCCGCGCCCGCATGACTTTTTTGCCTGCAACGCCCCCATCAAGCCGCTCTACAACCTGGGCGTCGAGGTGATGGAGAACAGCGAACTCGACCTGCTGCAGCTTTATCAGGCGGTGGATATTGACGATGCTGAAGTGCTGGCGGTGGCCGCTGATATGGCCGCTGAACTGGGCGCAGGCAACACCTACCCCGACCTGCTAGTGAAGCTGGCGCGCTTTGAAGTGGCGCTGGTGCGCTTCTATAATAACAACCTGGGCAGCCGCCAGTTCGGCGTCTTCGCTGACAAATGCTGGCCAGCTTTCGAGGCCGCCTTCGGCTTCGTGCCCTGTTTTGTCAACTCCAGATTAGCCGCGCGCGGCATCCCGGTGGCTTGTGAAGTCGATCTCTACGGCGCGGTGAGCGAGTACATGTGCGTCCTCGCCGCCCAGGGCCCGGCAACATTGCTCGACATCAACAACACCGTGCCTAATGACCTCATCGGCGACAATGACCTGAAGGGCGCCGCCCCGGTAGACCTCTTCATGGGCTTCCACTGCGGCAACACCGCCAGCTGCTGTATGAAGAATTGCAGCATGAAGTACCAGTTGATCATGAACCGCCTGATGGAAGACCCGACCAAAGAGCCGGACATCACCCGCGGCACGCTGGAAGGCCAGCTGATGCCCGGCGCGACCACATTCTTCCGCCTGCAAGGCAACGCCGAGGGGCAACTCGTCAGCTACATCGCCGAGGGCGAGATCCTGGATATCGACCCGCACAGCTTCGGCGGCATCGGCATCTTCGGCATCCCCAACTTCGCGCGCTTCTATCGCCACGTGCTGGTGGGCAAAAACTTCCCCCACCACGGCGCAGTAGCCTTCACCACCTGCGCCGAAGTCCTCTTCGACGCCGTGAAGATGCTGGGAGTATCCGACATCAACACCCCGCTCCCCAGCGGTGTGCTATATCCGGGAGAGAACCCGTTCGCGGGGTAGATTAGCTGGGAGCGCACGCTTCCAGCGTGCCCGTAGACCAGGAGCACGCAGGATACGTGCGCTCCCAGCCCACCTCACCCCTCTATTTCACCAGCAGGCTCCCGCTGTTGCCGAGGTTGACGACAACGTCTATCGGGGAATTTTCCGGTGCTGATGATTTGGCCGGAGAGGCACCGGCGTTCCCAGGGGATGGGTATCGGGTTGATTCCCCCCCATATCTCCTCCAATCTATCCAGCCAGTGCTCCGCGTTGAAGCACTCCGCCACGTATTCGCGCGCGCATGTGCCGAGGGCGGCGCGGAGGTGGGGGTCAGCCAGGCGCGAGAGGGCGATGGCGAGCAGCACCGGATCGCCATAATCCACCAGCAGTCCGGTCTCGTTGTCGATGATGGCCTCGGGGATGGCGGAGAAATCGCTGCCCACTGCCGGCAGGCCGGCGCTTAGCGCCTCTACCAGCACGTTAGGCAGGCCGTCACGGTCACCATCCGCTGCGGGGATGCTGGGGCAACAGAATACGTCGGCGTAGGCGTACTCTAGCAGCAATTCTTCTTCATTTAGCCAGCCGGTAAAGGTCACCTGCTCGGTCAGTCCGTGGTTGCGGGTGATCTCTTCCAACTCCGCGCGTAGCGGGCCATCGCCGACGATGCGCAGGATGGCGGGTATCTCCAGTATCTTCAGCGCGTCCAGCAGTACATGGTAGCCCTTCTTCTCCACTAGCCGCCCCACCGCCAGCAGACGCAGTGGTTCATCGGGGGTACGCTGGCGCTCCGGCGCTGGCCGTTCCAGCCAGCTTTGCGGCAGCCCATGATAGATGAGGTGTAGCTTCGTCTCAACGCCAGGGTAACTGGCATTGAGGAAATCGAGGTTAGCGCCGGTGCAGGTGACCACTGCGGTGGCCCGCGCCAGCTTCTCCGGCAGCCGCTCCGCCTCCACGTAGATGTCGCGCGCGTGCAGGCTGAGGAAAAATGGCAACTCGCCCACCGCGTCCAGCGCTACTGTGGAGGGTAGCGAGCCGAAATGCGCCACCACTGCATCTACCCCTAGCTCGGTGAAGCGCGCGCCCCAACGGCGCGAGAGCGCCGCGTTGGCGGCGTCGCCATTCAACCCGCGCAACACCCGCGCCAGCCCCGTCCAGCCATACTCCACCCCCGCCTCGCGCCCACTTTCCGGCGCGTAAAGGCTGAAGATATGCACGACATGACCCCGCGCCCGCAACCCCGCGATCTCCCGCGCGATGAACGTTTCCGACGGCTTAGGATATATCCCTACCACATATGCCAGTTTCATCAATACATTTTATCCGGTGAACGCAGATAGGTAAAGATGGGAATGTAGCAAATATACGCAATTATTGAGATAATCGCAAAACTCAATATGTTGCGAGGCAGGAGTATCGGTTTTCGTGACAAGCTGTCCTCTTAGTAAATGATTTATGGTTACGACGTGGGTGTAGGGGCGCACGTTGGAAACGCCTCTAAATTTTCTGTACAAGTAGCGCGTAAGATGGAAATCACGACCTGATACGGTATCTGCGCATATTTAGTTTGGTTCCGGCTTGGCATGGCTGGTTAGCATAAACCTATATTCCTGCGATATATCCATGTTAACTGTAATTGTGCTACATATGATACCTCGATGTGAGTAATATCATGCTAACATGTTGGTAACAGGTGCCATAGTATGAGATGTGCACACTTTAGTAAGTATTGGATGGATTAAACTTAGATGTTAGCACTCTTTTCCGGGTTACCAGTAGCAGGCTTTACCGAAAAAAAACCTATGCCGATGCGTGATGTGTATCAGGACACCGCACAGCTGGAGGAGTTCGCGCGCGCACTGGCGGGGGAGCATGTCGTCTCAACCCGTATGCGCCGTTCGCGCAATTTGCTCAACAGTTTAGCAGATGATTATCGGGCGTTGAATATGGCGCAACGCTCAATAGTTGAGTGGGTGCGCTGCAGCGTTCCCCTTACCCGTTCGGTAGAATGGCTCCTCGATAACGCCCATATCATCAATGCGCAGGTGCGGGAGATCCGCCGTAACTTGCCGTCCAGTTATTACAATGAATTGCCCAAACTGGTTGCGCAGCCGTTCCAGGCCTTTCCGCGTGTCTATGGTATGGCGGTGGAGCTGATAGCGCACTCCAACAGCCGTCTGGATGAGGAACGGATAGCTATCTTTGTACGTGGATATCAGACCGATATTACGCTAACGAGTGGGGAACTCTGGGCGTTGCCCATCATGTTGCAGATTGCGCTGGTGCAAAATTTACAGCGGCTCACGTCGCAGATTGTCGACGCCCAGCAGCGGCGTTCCCTGGCGGATCGCTGGGTGGATAATGTTTTCGCCCTGGCGCGCAAAAATCCCCGTCGCTTAGAGCAGATTCTCACCCAGCAAGATAACCTGCCCGAAAGATTGGATACCGTGCTGGCAGTGCAACTGTTGCAGCGCTTCTTCGATCAGGGTACCTCTACAACGGCGCTCCTGCGCTGGTTAGAAGCACGGTTGGCACGGCAGGGGATGACCTTCGATGATGCTACCCATACCACCCATGCTGATGAGGCGGCTAACCTGGAATCCGTCGGCAATTGCATCACCAGCCTGCGCTTTGTCGCCAGCTATGATTGGGCGCTTTTCTTCGAGAGCGTCAGCCGCCTGGAAGCCAAGCTGTGTGAAGACCCTTCAGGTATTTATCCGCTGATGGACTTCCCCACGCGCGATAGTTACCGGCACGTCATCGAGGCTATCGCCAAGGATACCGAGAAGAGCGAGATTGAGGTGGCCACTAGCTGTCTGGAGCTTGCCACGGAAGCTAATACCCGCGAAGAGGAGCCCGCCAAGCGCCGCCATATTGGCTATTACCTGCTGGATAAAGGGAAAGATGCACTCTGGATGCGTTGCTGCGGGCGCCGATGCAAGATGCTGCGACGTATCGGCAACGCGCTGGCGCCGCATTGTCAGCCGCTCTATCCGCTGGCCATTATTGCAGTCACCGTACTCATCGTAGCCACCATGCTGCACTTGGTGCAACCGCTCTCTGGTGCCATGTGGTGGCTGGCGCTCTTGTTGTTGGTCATACCCTCCAGTGATCTGGCGATGCACCTCATCAGTTGGGTAGTAATGAATCTCTTCCCGCCCAAACTACTGCCCAAGCTGGCGTTGAAAGAGGGGATTCCCCCCGAATTCCGTACGGTATCGGTGATTCATACCATGCTCACCAGTAACAAAAGGACGCAGGAGCTGGTGGAGCAGATGGAAGTCTACTACCTGGCCAACCAGGAAAACTGCCTGCATTTCGCCATCCTCTGTGATTTCCCGGACGCCGCAGAACAGATGTTGCCCGATGAACATAAGCTGTTAGATTTCGCGCGAGATATCATCCAGACTTTGAATGATAAATATCCAGCAGAGGAGACCGTCTTCTACCTGTTTTATCGTCAGCGGCAGTGGAATCCAGTGGAAGGGAAGTGGATGGGCTGGGAGCGCAAACGCGGTAAACTGGAAGAGTTCAACCGGCTGTTGCGCGGCGATACCGAGACGAGTTTCGTCACCCTGGATGGGGATTTGTCGGTATTGCAGCAAGTACGCTACATCATCACGCTGGACGAGGACACCCAATTACCACGCGATGCCGCCAAGCGGCTGGTGGGAACGCTGGCGCACCCCCTTAATCATGCTATTCTCAATGCTGCCGGTACACGGGTTATCGAAGGCTACGGGGTGTTGCAGCCGCGCGTCTCCATCGCCATTACCAGCGCGCGCCGCTCGCTCTTTGCCTCGATATATGCCGGGCAGACCGGCATCGACCCCTACCCCACCGCTGTTTCTGATACCTACCAGGATCTATTCGGTGAAGGTATCTACATGGGCAAGGGAATCTATGAGCTGGATACCTTCATGACTGTGCTGGACGGCACTTTCCCGGAGAACTCCGTGCTCAGTCACGACCTGCTGGAAGGTTCACATATCCGCGCTGGTATGGTCACGGATGTTGAAATGGTGGACAGCTTCCCGGCGCATTACCTGGCCGCCGCCGCCCGCATGCACCGCTGGATACGCGGCGACTGGCAGCTGATCCCCTGGCTGTTCCGTATGCCGCTAAATGCGGCGGGAGAACGGGTGCGCAACCCGCTCACGCTCATCTCACGTTGGAAGATCATAGATAATTTACGCCGCAGTCTGGTTCCCCCCGCCGTATTTACTTTACTGGTCGCCGGGATGACTATCCTTCCCGGTGAATGGCGCTGGCTGTGTTTCACCTTGCTGGTGCTGGCCACCCCGATCATTTTGTATGTCACCGATGACTTGCGCACCAATTGGGCTCTCTGTTTAACGGGGGCTTTTCGGTGGCTCTTTCCGCATTTGAAGATGATGAACCATCAGTTGCTGCTCTCGATTATCCTGTTGCCACATCAGGCTTACGTCATGAGCGATGCGATTGTACGGACAATTTACCGATTGCTCTTCACCCGTAGTCTGCTGCTGGATTGGGAGACGGCGGCCAGTGCCGAGAGCCGTATGCGGGTGGATGCCCGCGGATATCACCGGGCCATGTGGCCCGCCCTGGCATTAGCGTTGGGGGCGATAGCCGGGATACTCCTGGCCGCGCCGGGAACTGTATGGTGGCTTTCCCCCATACTCATGCTCTGGTTGCTCTCCCCGTATGTCGCCTGGATGGTGAGCCAAAAAAGCACAACTCGCCCCCTCGCCCTCAGTGCGGGTGATAAAATAGAACTGCTCAAGTTGGCGCAAAACACGTGGAGCTACTTTGCTGACAATGTGGGCATTGACGACCATTTTCTACCACCGGACAACTATCAGGAACAGACGGACGTTACTTCCACTACTTCAACGACGGCAGATCCCCTAGCGCATCGAACTTCGCCGACAAATATCGGCATGTACCTGCTTTCGGCGCTGGCCGCCTGCGACCTGAAATTCATCACCCCGGCTGATTTTCTTAACCGGGTGAGCAATACAGTGGAGACGCTGGAGGGCTTGCCGCGCTATTACGGGCACTGGTACAACTGGTACAACACGCAGACGAAAGAGTTGCTCTCTCCGCGTTACATATCCACGGTAGATAGCGGTAATCTGGCCGGGTGTTTCATTGTCCTCAAGCAGGGGATCGACGAATTTCTGCATTTGCCGGATGCCACGCTAGCGCTCGCCTTTGCGGTGGCCCCCGATAGCGCAGATCTTCCGCAGCATCTCGCAGAGATAAAAGATGAGTGTCGCAGCTTGATGTCCCGGCTGACAGTGCTGGTGATGGAGATGGACTACAAGCTGCTCTTTGATGCCAAACGGCAACTTTTTCATATCGGATTTCAAGTAGAAACGGCGACTTTAGATGACGCATACTACGATTTGCTGGCCTCCGAAGCGCGGATAGCGAGTTTTCTGGCCATAGCCAAAGGGGATATTGAGGAGAAACACTGGTTCCGGCTGGGGCGGCAGTTGACGCAGAGTGGAGACATGCGTGCGCTTCTCTCCTGGAGCGGCACCATGTTTGAGTACCTGATGCCGCTACTAGTGATGCGGAATTACCCCGGGACATTATTGGACGAAACCTATATGGGTGTGGTGAAACGCCAGCAGGATTATGGCGCGGAGACCGGCCTCCCCTGGGGGGTATCGGAATCCGGCTTTAATGCACGTGACCAGCAATTCAATTACCAGTATCTGGCATTTGGCACCCCCGGACTGGGGCTGAAGCGTGGTCTGGCGGCCGACCGTGTGGTGGCTCCTTATGCTACAGTGCTGGCGTTGATGGTCGACCCGGCAGGCGCGATGCGCAATATTACCCTGTTGAAAAGCAAGGGGATGGAGAACAAATACGGGATGTACGAGGCGTTGGACTACACCACTGAACGTGTTCCGCGTGGGGAGAAGTTCGCCATCGTGCGTAGTGTCATGGCACATCACCAGGGGATGTCGCTGCTGTCCATCGATAATGTTTTACAGAATAATATCATGCAGGAACGTTTCCATGCTGAACCGATGGTACGTGCCACGGAGCTATTACTGCAAGAACGTCTGCCCCGGCACGCCTCGCTGGTAGAAAATGCCAAGGCGGATGATGTAGCATGTCGCATCGTCACCCCCATTGAGGTGCCGATTGTGCGGCAATTCACCACCGGTGATACGCCAGAACCGGAGGGGCAACTGCTCTCGAACGGGCATTACTCCGTGCTGCTCACGGCAGCGGGCGGCGGCTTCAGCAGTTGCGATGGCATGGCAGTAACCCGCTGGCGCTCCGACCCCACCAGCGACATGTGGGGATCATTTTGCTATATCCGCGATATTGAAAATGATCTGCTCTGGTCCACTACCAGTCATCCACTTGACGAAAATAAAACCAAGCGCGTTTCGCAACCGGAAGAATATACCGTCACTTTCGCCAATGATCATGTGGAATATAGCCGGCATGATGGAGATTTTACCACTCGCATGGAGGTCACTGTCTCCCCGGAGCATAATGTAGAAGTGCGGCGAATTTCTATCACCAATAACGGGCGTAAGCTTCATCGGCTTGAGCTAACCAGTTACAACGAGATTGCGTTGGCGCCGTTAGCGGCGGATCTCGCCCACCCCGCCTTTAGTAAACTCTTCGTAAGTACTGAGCATGTGGAGCGGAAAGATGCACTTCTTTGCACGCGTCGTCCGCGTACCCCGCAGGAAAAAACGCCTGTGCTTTTCCATGTATTGGCCTTTGAAGGTAATGCCAGCGGGCATATCCGCTATGAGACCGACCGCAGTAAATTCCTCGGGCGCACGCGTGATGTCACAAATCCGGTGGCACTGGATCCACATCATCGCTTGACCAATAGTTTGGGTTCGGTGTTGGATCCGGTTCTCTCGCTTCGACGGCGTGTTCACATCAATCCGGGTGAGACGATACGTATATATATATCCATGGGGGTTGCCACCGACCGTGCGGATGCGCTGTCTCTGGTAGAGCAATATCACCAGACCGAGATCGCTGACCGTGCCTTCGTCCGTGCCTGGACTCATAGCCAGATTGAGTTGCGTTACCTGCAGATGAGCGCCGAAAAGGCCCATCTGGCGCAACGAATCGCGTGCCGGCTACTATACCCCCACCCGCAACGTCGGATGCTTTCGGAAAGTATTACCCGTAATAAACGCGGACAAGCTAGTTTGTGGCCGATGGGTATCTCTGGCGATCTCCCGATTCTGCTGGTGAGTGTTAATCGTGAGGAAGAAACCGATATTGTGCGCGAGGCATTGCAGATACATTCCTATCTGCGTTACAAAGGGTTGGCCAGTGATCTGGTAATTGTTAATGAGCAAAGGGGTGGCTATCTGCAACCGTTGCGCGATCGACTTCGTTCCTTATTGAACGATAGTCAGGATCGCAATATGGAAAATCGCCCCGGCGGTGTCTTTATGATTCAGCACGATATTGTCGGGGAAGAAGAGTTCCTCATTTTATCGGTCGCCGCACGGGTAACATTGAAGGGCAGCACGGGGACACTGAAGGCGCAGATGGATGCGAAATTGTTGGAGCTCCCGTTGCCACGGCGCTTCCGCCAGTGGGGATTTGACCGTAAATATCCAGATGAAGCGTTACCCTACGAACAGCTAATCTTTGAGAATGGTCTGGGGGGGTTCACTGCTGACGGCCGCGAATATATTATAAATTTGACGGCGGGTGTGGTCACCCCCGCGCCGTGGGTAAATGTACTGGCAAATCCAGATTTTGGTTGTATTATCTCCGAATCAGGGGCGGGGTATACCTGGGCGGATAATTGCCACGAACACCGGATTACCCCCTGGTCAAATGACCCCGTCTGCGATTCACCCGGCGAAGTGGTATATATTCGCGACGAGGATAGCGGTTGCATCTGGACGACTACCCCGGCTCCTATCCGCGAAGCGCAACCATACCGGATACGCCATGGGCAGGGATACACCACCTTTGAGCACCACAGCCATGGATGTCGGCAACTGCTAACAGTTTTTGTCCCAACTGATGGCCGTGCCAAAATATACCGGTTGCAAATACGTAACGACTCCGGACGCAAGCGAAACCTCTCCGTTACCGGGTATGTCGAGTGGGTACTGGGCACTGATCGTCAGTTCACTCGCCCATTTGTGGTCACCGATGTCGATACAGAGACCGGCATCCAAACGGCGCGTAATGCGTACCAGAATGAGGGTTTTGCGTCGCGCGTCGCTTTCCTGGATATAGTTGGGGTGGCCACGCGTACCTATACCGGCGACCGTACTGAATTTATCGGCAGGAATGGGCAACTTCGCGCCCCCTTAGGCCTTACGCGATTTGAGTTGGGCGGGCGGGTAGGAGCCGGGTACGATCCTTGTGCGGCCGCACAGGTGAAGTTCACCTTGAACCCCGATGAGGAAAAAGAGATAGACATTGTTATCGGCGAGGCAGATGATTTGCCCGGCGCTCGCCAACTCGCCAGCCGTTTCCGTATCCCGGGCGCAGTGGCGGAGGCGCAAGGGCAAGTGCGGCAGTATTGGGATGACAAACTCAATACCGTGCAGATAACCACGCCGGATCCCGCGCTGGATATACTCATTAATCGGTGGCTGCTTTACCAGACGGTAAGCAGCCGCCTGTGGGCGCGCTCCGGGTTTTACCAGTCCGGGGGGGCCTACGGTTTCCGTGATCAATTGCAGGATGTGATGTCGCTGGTGTATACCGACCCCGGACAAACCCGTACGCAACTGTTGCGGGCGGCGGCCCGGCAATTTCTGGAGGGCGATGTGCAACACTGGTGGCACCTGCCCGCGGGGGCGGGGGTACGCACTCGGTGTTCCGATGACTATCTCTGGTTGCCGTATGTCACCGCAGACTACGTGGCGACCACGGCGGACATCGGTGTGCTTGATGAGCAGATAAACTACCTGGATGACAAAGTGCTGGAAGCGCAGGAAGAAGATCGCTATAACATTCCATCGGAATCCGCTATACAGGAGTCGCTTTATCAGCATTGTCTGCGCGCCCTTGACCGGGGGATAAAGCTCGTGGGCGCACACGGCCTGCCGCTCATTGGCTCGGGTGATTGGAATGATGGTATGAACCTGGTAGGTAATGATGGTAAAGGAGAGAGCATCTGGCTCGGGTGGTTCCTCACCACCACCCTGATGCGTTTCGCCGATATCTGTACGCGCCATGGCGACTCGGTAAAGGCGGATGGCTATCGCCGAGAGGCAGCTAAAATAACCACAGCGATAGAGAAACATGGCTGGGATGGCGAGTGGTATCGCCGTGCCTATACGGATGAAGGTATCGCTTTAGGTTCGGCGCAGAACACGGAATGCCGCATCGACTCCATCGCGCAATCATGGGCCGTTATCAGCGGCGGAGCGCAGCCTGATCGGGCAAAAATGGCGATGGATTCCCTGGCCAAATATCTTTTGCGTTCCGAGGAGAAACTGACCCTGCTGCTCACGCCGCCCTTCGATAAATCTACCTTGGAGCCCGGCTATATTAAGGGATATCCGGTAGGAGTGCGGGAAAATGGCGGCCAGTACACACATGCTGCCATGTGGGTGGCGCTGGCGGCATCACGCCAGGGTAACGGCAGCCTGGCGGCCAAGTTATTGGCATGGTTGAATCCAATCTATCACTCATCCAATGCGGCGGATGTGGAGAAATACAAAGTAGAACCTTACGTCATTGCGGCGGATATCTACGGCGTCGCACCCCACCTGGGGCGCGGCGGGTGGACCTGGTATACTGGGTCATCTGCCTGGATGTACCGGGTAGCGGTGGAGTCAATGTTGGGGCTGCATATGGTGGACGGCGAACTGGTGATAAACCCTTGCATCCCCGCAGAATGGCCGGAATGTACTATCACTTACCAATATTTCAGTACCAAATATATCATCCAGGTGGATAACCCGTTTAATGTCAATTGTGGGGCAATGAAGATCACCCTCAATGATGAACCACTCCCCGGTGGTCGCCTCACCCGGGTAGATGATGGACGGGTGCATTATATTCGGGTGTTGCTGGGGTATTAATACACAAAAAACGGGCCGTTGAGTATAACTCAATGGCCCGTTTCTTTGTTAATATCAAACTACGGCGTGTAGCCGGGCAAGCCTTTTTTCGCTTCCGTTTTGGTACACCATTCCTCATCTTTAGCAGCCAGCTCCAGGATAGGCAAGCTTTCCGGGATGGCTAGCTGGGCGAGGGCTTTGCACGCGGCGGCGCGTATGCCATAGTCGTAGCTCTGCTCAAGCGCAAAACGATGCAGGTATCCTAACGCGGCCGCATCAGCCTGGCCGATATTGCCGATGGCCAGGCAGGCGGCTTGCAGTACGCGCCCGCGGCGTCGCCAAATCTCTTTCAGTTCATCCGTCGTGCCTTCCGGGAACTCCAGTGTCAAACTCTCGGTGGAGCCAGCGTGTATCCCCCCGTGAAGTTCTGGTTGGCTGAAGAGAGGCTCTTTGCTCTCCGATTCAAAAAGTTCCACCAAGGCAGGCATTGCTTGCGGGTCGCGTCGATCTCCCAAGGCAATAGCTGCAGCATAGCGTACTCGCCAGTTATCATCGCGCAAAAAAGCGATAATGTTTGCCAGTGTAACGCTGTCGTTACTGGCGGCGTGGGCGGCACAATATTCCATTTTCTCAAAGACTGTGTTCATCAGCTATATCTCCATCAGATTGTGCTTCACAATCCATTCATTTTTTCCCGAGCGTACGATCACGGTATTATCCTGGTAGTCAGCGAACTCCACCCCCGGAGCATCCTGCGCGACCAAGATAACCGGCTTGCCATAGAAGCCGCTGCCTTCATGCCCATCCGGGCCATACTGACTATCCCCGGCATCACAACAGATGATAACATCGATCTCGGTACCGAAGAATTTTGCGGGTAGCTCAATCTCCGGCTCCAGCAGATTCATCCGCATGGTATGGCTACTTACATCAACAATTTCACCGTTGATCCACAGTTGCAAATTGAACATCTGCTTCGGCAGCCGTAACCAGCTGGCCGTTGCAGCGGGAACATTTATGGTGCGGCGGAACCACCAGCGTTGGACTACCGGCAAGTTGCGTTGCATATAGGGCGGCACCGTGAGCGACACCATGGTAGCCTGCTGGAAGAATAGTTCCAGGATGCTGGCAACATCTTGATTTTTCTCCGCATCCGGGACGGCGTACCATTCACCGCTGACATCCTGCACAACTTCTCGCGTTGCTTCGGGGAAGGCCAGCCATAACCAGCGGCACTCTCTACCTTGTTGCGTGAAATCTACCAGCAGGGATGCGCCATCCAGCCGCTCTGGATACCCTTTTATCGGAGTAACCTTGCTACTGTCTGGCCCAACCAGGGGGAGGAGGGAAAGCCGAACACCTTCGGCAGTTTCTACTGAAATACCGCGTTTGGCGTCAATTTGTTGGGGGCGCAAGAAGAAGCGCGCACCTACTTCATGAGGTTGCGTAAAGCTGGCCAGGTCTTCAATCAGCCAGAAACGTTCCTCGATAAGGCGAGAGCGCCGTCGCACAGTAATGGCATCGGTAAACCTTTCTTTATAGATAGGGGTAACATCGGTGATGACGGATTTTTCGTCTAGTGAGGCCGCGATTAATGTCGATTGCGGGTATTCACTGAAGGCGCGCATCCCTTCCCACTTATCCACCAGAATTACCGAATGTCCACCCCCGCATCCGACGCCAAAGTTGAATTTGCGGGTCGTGCCAAGATCCATAAAGCTGACTTCTCGCCAGGTGTCGTCATAGTTAAAGGCGGTACAATCCTTGTCCGGTGTGCCATCAACTGTTAATGGACTGCCATAGGCCGTGAGTACGATGGCATTGGGATTTACGTGCGCACGAGTGGGGAAATGCGGCGTTGATTCATCCCACATCTGCATCAGATATAGCTGTGCATCGTCAGAAATTAACGCGGCGCCCACTTCTGGCTCGCACCAGGACTTAAAAGTAGCTTTATCCTGGCAGTTATTTTTCGGCCACCAGATGAGCGACCAGATTAAATCATCGAATCCCCAGCCGATGGATTGATCAACCGCCCAGTTTGCCTGCTGTTCTAATAATTCACCATAGAAAGGATCGGCGCTGCGATGGGCAGCGTATGCCACGCAGGAGCGTACCGGCTGCGAGTAGCCGTAATGATCCCACGGTAGCAGCAACCCATTAGGCATCCACTCGCGGGCGATCATGCGGCAGATAGCTTCGGCATTGCCGCTTGCCGGGGGTAGCGTTTTATTAAACCAGTTGCCGCCCTCTGTTCGCTCCAGCAATTCGACGATAAAGGGGATTGACGGGCCTACTACGGCATCCATATATGTGCTGCCTTCGCCGGAGTAACCGGAGGGTGGCATACCCCCGATTAATGAAGGGAGGCGGCGGATACCATCGGTGTACATCCGTTGCGCCATAGCGCTCTCGTTGAAGAGGTGACCCAGCAACGCATTACTGAAGCAGAGCGACATCGTCTGGTTATCAACACATTCGGGCTCAGGCTTGGTACGCATACCATAGAAAAAATTGATGTATTGGAAGGTTAATAACGCTTCACGGATTTCTTTCTCTTCTTCCGGTTCCCAGACTTCCATCCCGGCAAGCCAGTGGAAATACAACGACCACCGAGCATGCGGGAAAGCGAAGCACCAGAAATGGAACTGCAGTCCCATACCAAAGCTTTGCGGATCCATTGTTGCGACGTAATTTCGTACCGCATCTTTGGCATTTTCGATGTCATCTTTTTCGCCTGTAATTAAGGCGACAAAGGGAGTGAACCAGGGGAATTTTTCTGGCGCTTTGCGGGCGCGGCGTTTGACTGAATTCCATACACGCCCCATCAGCTCGCCGTCATTTTCCGCGTGAGATAATTTCTCCCGCAACTCCGCCAAGTCATCAATATAAAACGGTTGTTTCATCCGTTCTCCTTTAAGTTATGCCGCTATCGTATGGTAGTCAAGCATATGCGTTACTAAGGCTATTAGCAAAACTGTAGCACTGGTTGCTACAGATGGTCAAACGTTCCGATTGGTATTTCCCCGTCGAGTTGGAAGTACCTTTATTTCGCTAATAGACGGAGCAACTCTTCCCGGGTATTGAGGGTGGGGTCATCCAGTACCATCTCTTGCAGTGCCGCCAATAGCTGCCCGATACGCTTACCTGCGGGTATGGCTAGCGTTGTCATCACATCCTCGCCAGTGATCACCAGCTTCAGCGTCTCCAGGGGGGTGGCGGTACATATTTTGGTCAATTTGGCGCGCAAATCGGCGATTTCTGCGGCACATTCTGCAGGTATGCGCGTGCCGGCCCCTAGCATATCTGCCTGGCGAAAGGCGATCAGTTGCTCTACCATCGGACGGCCCAGTTTATTGAGCAAACGTCGCCAGGCGGCGTCACCGCCGAAGTTGACGCCGTGGTTGGCGACCAATTCTACTACCTCTTGCCGTAGTGCGGCGGGGAAGCGCAGGCGCATTAGCGCTGCATCGGCCAGGCGCGCGCTGGTCGCCTCGTGCCGGTAGAAATGCCCGATGCCATCGTCTCCCACGGTATAACATGCCGGTTTGCCCATATCATGCAGCAGCGCCGTCAGCCGCAGAGGTAACTCGGCAGGTACGTTCTGCAGCACAGCCAGCGTGTGGCGCCAGACATCCATGGCGTGGTAGGGGTTGTGCTGTTCGAAGCCGATTGTGGGCAACAGCTCTGGCAGTATATAGGGAAAGGCGCCCAGTTGTTGCAATAGTTCCAACGCATATGCCGGGCGTGCGCCGCAGAGCATTTTGCTCAGCTCATCACGTACTCGCTCGCAGGAGACGTTGGCGAGCAGCGGCGCATTATCGGCGATAACCTGCAACGTATCTTCGCTAATGCTAAACTCCAGCGTAGCCGCGAAGCGCACGGCACGCAACATGCGCAAGGCGTCCTCGCGGAAACGTAATGCCGGGTCACCGACGCAGCGGATCACTTTAGCAGTCAGGTCATGCTGGCCGCCATAGGCATCAAGTATCTCACCGGTGGCAGTATCCATAGCCAGCGCATTAACGGTAAAATCGCGCCGTGCCAGGTCATCGGCGATACTGTTGGAGAAGCTCACTGAATCGGGCCGCCGGCCATCTGAATAGTTGCCATCAGCACGGAAGGTCGTCACCTCCACGCCATTTTCAAAATCTCCCCGCACAAAGATGGTGACGGTGCCAAAGCGTGCGCCGGTGGGAACCACAGTACAATCGGCGATATCAGCAAAGATAGCGCTAATCTCATCCGGCGTCAGCGCACACGCCAGGTCGCAGTCATGCGGCGCCCGCCCCAGGCAGATATCCCGCACCCACCCCCCCACCGCGTAGGAGGTACCCCCCCGCGCGGTGAGAATAGCGGCGATATATTTGGCCCCCTCCGGCAATTGCAGATTCATGCTGGTATTATACTGCAGCTTGGCCTGCAGGTCTGCAGGTATGACCCTATATTTTTGACCCCCACCCCCAATTCAGGTTAAGATACGTTTGCAGGTACTTGATTCGATGGAGCTGGGAGCGAATTGTGGGGAATGAATTTTCTTCAACACAGAGGGCACAGAGAACACGGAGATTATGAACCACCCATCAAAAAAACTAAATACCCCATTCTGGCCACAATACTGGTTCTACTTCGCCTTAGTCACCGCGTTTCTCTTCGGCTGGTATCTGCCGGGGGCGGGGGGAGCGCTGAAGCATGGGGGGCTGCTGCCGTGGCTGGTGGCGGGGGCTTTTTTTCTTAACGGCTTTATCCTGGCTACCGATGATGTGCTGCGCAGCATCCGCGAGTGGCGGGCGCTGGCGTTCACGCTGGTCAGCTCCTTTGTCGTCGCGCCTGCGCTGGTGATGCTGGTGCGTACCTGGCTGCCGGGGGGCGAGACGCCGCTGGCGCAGGGGTTTCAGCTGCTGGCGGTGGTGCCCACCATGCTGGTCTCCACCGTGGTGCTCACGCGCATCGCCCGGGGCAATGCGGCGCTGGCGCTGTTCCTCACCGTCTCCACAAATCTGCTGGCCATCATCATCGTGCCGGTGCTGCTGCGCCTCACCCTCGGATCCAGCAACATCAGCCTCGATATCCCGGCCATCACCACCAACCTGCTCCTCACCGTGCTGCTGCCCACCGTCGCCGGGCAACTGGCGCACCACCGCTGGCATACCTGGGTACAGCGTTACCAGCGCATCATCTCGGTGCTCTCGCAGTGCGTCATCCTGCTCTTCATCATCATCGCCATGGTAGATATCCCGCGCGGCAACATCACCCCCGCCACCTGGCTCATCACCATCGGCGGGGCGCTGCTCTTGCACATAACGCTACTCATCGGCAGCGCCAGTGCCGGCAAAGGCTTCCGCTTCGACACCCCTTCGCGCCACGCGCTCACCTTCTGCAGTGCGCAAAAATCCATGGCCTTCTTCGTCATCCTCTATGACCGCATCTACGCCGCCCACCCCGGCTTCGGTCTGGTGGTGCTTCCAGCGATAGTCTTCTACGTCATCGAGCTAGGCCTGGATAGTGCGCTGGCGCAACGGTGGGGGGGACGTAAGTCTGTAGGTCTGTAGGTCTTTAAGTCTGTAGGTCTGTAGGTCTGTAAGTCTGTAGGTGCGTGGCATGGGCGTCCCGCCCATGCTTCGATTGCTTGCAGGTAAGCACTACCCAATCAACTCACAACCTCGCTCTGTGCATGAATGGCAAACTCAATGTCGCTCTCTTCCAAGTCGCTTCCAACCTCGCTGAACGCCGCAAATAATTGGCGCTCTATTATCGTATGGTAGCACGTCAAGGTATCACTTAGTGGTGAAGCGCCGACCTTGCGCCTCATGTTACTCTGATTCGACATCTCCACCATTTACCTCACTCACACAGTGAACTCTGTCCGGGCGATTACGCTATCCTGCAGTCCTTTCGCGAGGAGGTTGAAATACTCGCTGTACCCGCCGATGCGCACGATCAGATCCTGGTATTGTTCGGGATGCTGCTAAGCGGCCAGCATGTCGTCCTTGCTCCGGCACCCGCGCCGCCCATTCGCCTAATTCACGTAA
>JBBRXO010000015.1:0-37916 GCA_038248345.1 Armatimonadota bacterium
GCTGGTGTCGCAGCTAACGCGTTAAGTTACCCGCCTGGGGAGTACGGCCGCAAGGTTGAAACTCAAAGGAATTGACGGGGGCCCGCACAAGCGGTGGAGCATGTGGCTTAATTCGATGATACGCGAGAAACCTTACCCAGGCTTGAACTGTAGGGTAAACCCTTGGAAACAGGGGCTGCTTCGGCAATCCTATAGAGGTGCTGCATGGCTGTCGTCAGCTCGTGTCGTGAGATGTTGGATTAAGTTCCGCAACGAGCGCAACCCTCGTCTGATGTTGCCAGCGATTCGGTCGGGCACTCATCCGAGACTGCCGCAGCAATGTGGAGGAAGGTGGGGATGACGTCAAGTCAGCATGCCCCGTACGCCCTGGGCTACACACATGCTACAATCCATGGAGCAAACCGTTGCCAAGCCGTGAGGTGGAGCTAATCGGAAAATGCCATGGTCAGTGCGGATTGTAGGCTGCAACTCGCCTACATGAAGTTGGAATCGCTAGTAACCGTCGGTCAGCATTACGACGGTGAATACGTTCCCGGGCCTTGTACACACCGCCCGTCAAGCGATGAGAGTTGGTTCCACCCGAAGCAGCTGGCTCAACCCCGCAAGGGGAGGGAGGCTGCGAAGGTGGTATCAGCGATTGGCGCTAAGTCGTAACAAGGTAGCCGTATCGGAAGGTGCGGCTGGATCACCTCCTTTCTACGGAGAAAACCGGATTTATCCGCAAGGGTAACATTCGGCCTTCGAGGTCGATCGCTCAATGTTTTTTCATTGAGTGCCTCAAAAATAGACTCTGGTTCCGCATTTTAAGTATCGAGTGTCCGAACACTGTTGAGGGGTGAAGGTCCTGCAAACAAGGAAGCTTGTTTGTGGGCGCATAGCTCAGTTGGTTAGAGCGCAGCCCTGATAAGGCTGAGGTCCCTGGTTCGAGTCCAGGTGCGCCCACCAGTCTTATTGTTTAGTTTCTAGTTTCTAGTTACTGGTTGCTAGTTCGGCGGAAACGTCGTTTTAGTTATTAGTATCTAGTCGTTAGCAACTATTCTCGTTGAGTTTCAATTTTTAGTTATTCTGTTTCCGGTAACAACCAGAAACTAGGAACTATGAACTAGCAACTCTTCATAGGGGGTTTAGCTCAGTTGGGAGAGCGCCTGCTTTGCAAGCAGGAGGTCATCGGTTCGAGCCCGTTAACCTCCACCAGACTTACCTCTTAGAACCTTGACAATTGAATATCGAGATGACACGGAAATGAAGTCCGAATGTGAATTAAGTGATTGATTCATGTTTGAACGAACGAAAAAAGAAGAAGATGGATTCCAAAATTTGGAATCCTGCGCGTCTATTAAAATGTGTTAAAAATATCAGGTACGGTGCCATCTTTCGTTTTAGTCGCCTTTTGGCGGACGGAAGAGTGGTCAAGTTATTTACGGCATACGGTGGATGCTCTGGAAATCAGCGCCGAGGAAAGACGTGGCGAGCCACGATACGCATCGGGGAGCCGCAAGCAGGCCATGATCCGATGATCTCTGAATGGGGAAACCCCCTGTGGGTAATGCCACAGGACTGCACAGCCAATACATAACTGTGTGGAGGGAAGCCGGGGAACTGAAACATCTTAGTACCCGGACGAGGAAAAAGCAAAAGCGAGACCCCTAGTAGTGGCGAGCGAACGGGGTTTGAGTCCAAACCTAACTCATGTCAAGGTGTCACCCGTTGTGGGTTGGGGGTAGTGGGAGCGATATAGTAGCTAGTGACATAGCTGCCAGTAGTTGTGTACGACAGACGAACTGGGCTGGAAAGCCCGACCGCAGTAGGTGAGAGTCCTGTAGTCGAAATTGTATCCAACGCTGTTATCGCCACCCAAGTACCGCGGGTCACGTGAAACCCTGCGGGAATCCGGGAGGACCACCTCCTAAGACTAGCTACGCTGATTTACCGATAGTGAACGAGTACCGTGAGGGAACAGTGAAAAGCACCCCGGGAGGGGAGTGAAATAGACCCTGAACCCGTATGTCGACAACCGGTCATAGCACTATGGTATTTATACCAGTGCGATGACGTGCCTTTTGCAGAATGATCCGGCGAGTGATGTAGTGTCGCGAGGTTAAGCATAAGATGCGGAGCCGTAGCGAAAGCGAGTGTGAACAGCGCGTTAGTGGCATTACATCGACCCGAAACCGTGTGATCTACCCATGGCCAGTGTGAAGCTCCAGTAACATGGAGTGGAGGCGCGAACTAGTGTCGGTTGAAGACGACTTGGATGAGCTGTGGGTAGGGGTGAAATGCTAATCGAACACGGAGATAGCTGGTTCTCCCCGAAATGCCTTGAGGGGCAGCCTCGGGTTAATGACTACTGGAGGTAGAGCACTGAATAGAAGCGGGGCGCTACCGCGTTACCAAATCTAACCAAACTCCGAATGCCAGTATGTTGAATCCCGGGAGTGAGACGGCGGGGGATAAGCTTCGTCGTCAAAAGGAGAAGAGTCCAGATCACCAGCTAAGGTCCCCAATGATAATCTGAGTGGGCAAGGAAGTGAATGTGCAGTAACAACCAGGAGGTTGGCTTAGAAGCAGCCATCCTTGAAACAGTGCGTAATAGCTGACTGGTCGAGTGCGTTTGCGCCGACAATACACGGGGCTAAGATTATAACCGAAGCTGTGACGTTCAATAGATTTATCTATTGTCTGGGTAGGGGAGCGTTGTCCGTCTGGGTGAAGGTACACCGTAAGGAGTGCTGGACGGCGGACAAGTGAGGATGCCGGAATGAGTAGCGAAAAGGGAAGTGAGAATCTTCCCCGCCGTAAGCCTAAGGTTTCTTGGGGCAGGTTCGTCCTCCCAAGGTTAGTCGGGCCTAAGTCGAGGCCATTTGGCGTAGATGATGGACATACGGTTGATATTCCGTAACCCGCGAAACACATTGAAATATCGGGGACGCCGCGAAATCCGTTTGATGCCCTGTTGGTGGGAAGACCCTTGTGGTCGTATCAAGTCGGTTTTGTGGCCAAGAAAATCCGATATGGAGTGTTAGCGGCCCGTACCGCAAACCGACACAGGTAGGTGAGCTGAGTAGGCTCAGGCGCGCGAGAGAACCCTTGTGAAGGAACTCGGCACATTACCCCCGTAACTTCGGGAAAAGGGGGCCCAGCGCAAGCTGGGGGCACAAACCAGGCTCAGGCGACTGTTTACCAAAAACACAGGTCTCTGCTAAGCTGAAAGGCGAAGTATAGGGGCTGACTCCTGCCCAATGCCAGAAGGTGAAGGGGACCGGTCATCCGTAAGGTGAAGCTGGGAACCGAAGCCCTGGTGAATGGCGGCCGTAACTATAACGGTCCTAAGGTAGCGAAATTCCTTGTCGGGTAAGTTCCGACCTGCACGAATGGAGTAACGATCTGAGCGCTGTCTCCACAAGGGACTCGGCGAAATTGTAGTACCGGCGAAGATGCCGGTTACCCACGTTCGGACGGAAAGACCCCGTGGAGCTTTACTCTAGCCTGGTATTGCTTATTGTCATTTGCTGTAGAGGATAGGTGGGAGCCTGTGAATCCGGGACGCTAGTTTCGGTGGAGGCAACCTTGGAATACCACCCTGTGAATGTTGATGAGCTAACGGTTTTCATTATCTGGGAACCGGACGGTATCTGGTGGGGAGTTTGACTGGGGCGGTCGCCTCCCAAAAAGTAACGGAGGCGCGCAAAGGTACTCTCAGGATGGTCGGAAATCATCCGCTGTGTGTAAGCGCATAAGAGTGCTTGACTGTGAGACAAACACGTCAAACAGAGACGAAAGTCGGCGCTAGTGATCCGGCAGTTGCTGGTGGACGCGCTGTCGCCAATCGGATAAAAGCTACCCCGGGGATAACAGGCTGATCTTGCCCAAGAGTCCACATCGACGGCAAGGTTTGGCACCTCGATGTCGGCTCGTCGCATCCTGGGGCTGTATCAGGTCCCAAGGGTTGGGCTGTTCGCCCATTAAAGCGGTACGCGAGCTGGGTTCAGAACGTCGTGAGACAGTTCGGTCCCTATCCAACGTGGGCGGAAGAGGATTGAGAGGATCTGCCGCCAGTATGAGAAGACCGTGGTGGACTTACCTCTGGTGTATCGGTTATCCTGCCAAGGGTAGATGCCGAGTAGCTACGTAGGGCCCGGATAAGCGCTGACAGCATCTAAGCGCGAAGCCGTCCTCAAGATGAGTCCTCTCCCTGGGTTAACCAGGTAAGGCCCCCAGAAGATTACTGGGTATAGCGGCTGGGAATGGAAGGCAGGTAACTGTTGAAGTTTACCAGTACGCATAGGCCGAGGGCTTGACTACTCTTTCGTGCGCCAAAAGGCGATGAATGAGTGGCAACCGTACTTGATACAATTTACGCATGATATAGACGCAGGGTAAACATCCCTTCTTTACCGTCGCATCTCGATAGTTAACAAGTTTTCCCGGTGATTAGAGCGGAGGAACCCCACCGCTTCCCATACCGAACAGCACCGTGACCCCCTCCAGCGTCGATGGTACTTGGAGCTCGCGCTCCTGGGAGAGTAGACCATTGCCGGGAAATCCTTGACAAACACGCGTCTTTGCTCTAGAGTAAGGGCGCGTGTTCTACATTATTCCCGAGTAGCTCAATTGGCAGAGCGTCGGACTGTTAATCCGTAGGTTGTAGGTTCAAGTCCTACCTCGGGAGCCATAAAAAACACCATAAATAATCACCGTCGGAGCTCTCTGGCGGTTTTTTATTTGGTTACGCGATGCAGCGCTTCAGTGTGGCTACATCCGGTCGATGGACTGATTACCTTTCGTGCTGCTGCTTAATCTCCTTGGCTAGCTTGCGGATATTTTTTCATTTGTTATTGACGGCTTGCTCCTCCAGGCGGTCGGTATTGCAGGCGAGGAACTGCAGTTCGCGCATACCAGGGGTGTCGATGAGCGCGGCACCGGTGCAGGAGGAAGAGTTGGCGGGGTGACGTAGTGTGCCGCCCCCGGCTATCATCCGTGCGGACAGTCTGGGTGCGCATCACCTCATTGCCCAGCAATTGGTTGATCAAGGTAGATTTGCTAACACCGGAAGAGCCCAGCAGTGCGATGGTGACGCCGGGTTGCAGGTACGGGGATAGTGTTTGCAGGCCAACACCGGTGAGAGTAGAGATAGCATGTACCGGCGCATCACCGGCAACCGCGGTAACCTCACGCAGGCAGGCGTTGATATCCGGGTGCATATCCGCCTTGTTAAGGAGCAAGACAGGTCGCGCGTTTGGAGCAGGTAACGTTCGATACGGCGCAGATTATAGTTGCCGTCCAGCCCGGTGAGCAGTAAGGCGATATCGATTTTCGCCGCCGCTTTGCCCCGCCGATTGGCGGGGCAAATTTGCTCATACGCAGTAGCACGGCTTGAATGACTGCCTGCGGCTCTTCAACACCGATGATGCGGAGCACCACCCAGTCGCCTACCACTGGAATTTCCCGCCGGTTTCGGTGGCGACCATTTAAAGATTCATTTGTTCCAGCGTAATCCGGCCGGCGGAGAAATTCTCTAGCCGGTACGGCTCAAAATGGCGGGCGAAGAATTCGCTCCAGCCCAGGTTAATGAAGTTCATGGATATTCTCCTGGTCTCGCTTCACGACGGGATAGCCGCCGTGTCCAATAATCCGCATATGCGGAGAATTACGGGTATAAACACGCCTGAGGAAGGAATCGAAAAAACCATCCCTACGGTAATGGTCGAAGCAAAACCACGCATAAAATTGCCGTGATCAGCCCCCACCCCGCCCACCGGCTCATTCCCGCAATACCCATACAAATTCAATCCGCCAGCATACCCTATCGGGTCAGGCGTGAGCCACCTGCCCGCTTCCGGGTCGTAGTAGCGGTGGCCGCAGAGGATGAAGCCGTGCTCGGTGTCGGTGTAGTAGCCGAACTGGCCCTTGTAGCCGTAGACATCAGCGGTGCCGGCAGTGCGCTCGCCGTAGGCGGTGAAGTTGCTGTAGCCCTGCACCGTCCCCGTCGCATTCAGCGTGACGGTGGTGTTGCCGAGGGAGGTGGGGTTCGTATTATATTATCAAGGGACTGGAATCATTATAGCTCAATTTACGCCAATGTCAATATATAATACATGCGATATGGGGAATTGCTTACTCCAATTACAAGCGCTATTCAGCGTGCTTGATCTTATAGGCATCTCGTTTACCGGGTGGCGTTATCTCCCAAGCAATGTCTTCCCTTAATTGCCCCAAAATATACTGCTGTCCAATAGGAGCGACATATAACTCCTGCATTTTCATTTCTGCAAATGCTCCATCAACACCCGGCGCATTACTTCGGTCGGGGCGGGGACGCCGGTGAAATGCTCGAATTGCAATACTGCCTGGTTGAGGAACATCTCTACGCCGGGGATGATGCGGCAGCCGCGGGCGCGGGCATCGGCCAATAGTTTGGTCTCCAACGGCGTGTAGACGATGTCAAAGACCACCTGTGCGGGGCGGAAAAGGTCGGCTGGCACCAGCGAAGCATCTACCTTGGGGTGCATGCCGATGGGCGTGCAGTGGATGACGATGTCGGCGTGGGCCATTGCCGCCGCTAGCGTGTCCGGGGTGAGCACGGTGTCGACGATGTGGGCGGGGGTGCCGGCGTGCAGATCGGCCGCCAACCCGCGTAGCATCGGCTCATTGATATCCAGTAGCGTCAGCTCCCCCAGCCCGGGGTGCATCGCCAGCGTGAACGCGATGGCGCGTGCCGCGCCGCCTGTGCCCAGCAGGAGAATATGCGCACCAGTGATCTGCACGCCGGCATCATTGAGCGCTTTCAGCGCCCCGGGCCCGTCCGTGCCCAGCCCGATGAGGCGCCCGCCCTCATGCACAACCGTGTTGATGGCACCGATGGCACGATCTACCTCCGCCACCTCGTCCACATAGCGGATGGCCGTGACTTTGTGCGGTATAGTGACGCTCATCCCCCGGAAGTTACTCGTCGCCCGCATACCACCCAGCAAGGACGCTACGTCCTCCACGGGGAAGGCGAGGTAGACGAAATCGAGCCCCAGCGCCGCATACCCGGCGTTATGAATGGCAGGGGACAGACTGTGCCCCACTGGATTCCCGATCACGACACACAGTTTGGTGTTGGTTGTTATGGTTGGCACGGTATAGCTCCTTGCGCGACAGGTTATTTCCCATTTCAGCTTCGATTATCATACCACGCCTGCCCGGCCCTGCCAAATCAGTGACATATTGCTATGAATATTTTCAGGGAATCCTCTCCATTAAACTTGGAAATTCGCCCCCTAAGTGGTACTATATCTTTGAGTTTTATTATTGGAGATTGATGTGCGCTGGGATAAGGTGGCGGGGATAGGACTGGGGATATTGGCGGGGGTGGCGGTGATTGCCCGCGGCATGGCTAATACTGCGCGACTGGATGTAACCGAGGAGACGATGGAGATCCCGGGGCTGCCCGTTGCCTTTGATGGTTTTCGGCTGTTGCACCTGACGGATATTCACCTGCGCCATTGCTCGGAGCGGGTGGAGCAGTTGCTGGCGCTCACCGAGGAGCTTGATCCTGATCTGGTTTGTCTGACCGGTGACTATGCTTTCACCGCGCTCTCAATCTCGGATATCGAGCGTCTTTTCCTCGGTTTATCGCTGCGCCCGGCGGTGGTGGGGGTGTACGGCAATGCCGATTATCGCCCCGGCATCACCGATCTGGTGCGCGCCAGCTGGGAGAAGTGCTTCCCTTTCCTCAACAACAGCTCGCTCTGCCTGGAACGTTGCGGCGAAAAGCTATGGATTGCCGGCGTGGATGACCCGCACCTGGGCCGCGACAGCGTCCTTACCGCTATGGAACTGGTGCCAAAGGGAGCCCCGGCCATCCTGTTGGCACACTCGCCGGAGGTGATCCTGCGCACCCTCGACCCACGTATCAAGCTGATCCTGAGCGGACACACGCACGGAGGCCAGATATGCCTCCCCAACGGCCAGGCGATCTATAACAACATCAACCTGCCCAACAGTTATGCATCGGGACGCCACACGTTACCCGGTGGCGCCACTCTCTACGTCAGCCGTGGCGTAGGCAGTACCCGCCTCCCCCTGCGCTTCGGCTGCCTGCCCGAGGTGACGGTGTTTACGCTGAAGGCTGGGTGAATTTGTGATTGTGGGATAAAAGCACCTTCAGTCCGCGGAACATGCATTAAAAATAAGTTGTTAACCATGATTGAGCCTTATTATAAACGAGCTACTATGTTAGTATCTAATTGAGAGCTATTGAACCCTAGTAGCTTATAAATTGAATCGGATTGTGGACGAAGTTCACTTTTGTTGACATATCATCTACACATATTGATAAGTGTAAAGGATTTGTCAACAAAACCGCCAGCTGAGGCGGCGATAAAGATGTTGAAAACATGTGAAATCGTTTGACCAGCGACTAATGACTAGAGACTAGCGACTGAAAGACTAAACTTATGCACATCCACCTGTTAAACGAACAACTTGCTAACCAGATTGCCGCCGGGGAGGTTATTGAACGGCCTTCCTCGGTGGTGAAGGAGTTGGTGGAGAACGCCATCGACGCCGGGGCGGGCGAGATCCGCGTGATCATCGAGGAGGCGGGGCGCAAGCTCATCTCTGTAACTGACAACGGCAGCGGCATGACTGCCGAGGACGCGGTGCTGAGCCTGCAACGGCACGCCACCAGCAAGATCACCACCACCGATGACCTCTTCTCCATCCGCACGCTGGGGTTCCGCGGCGAGGCGCTGCCCTCCATCGCAGCGGTGAGCCATCTAAAACTCATCACCCGCCCAGCGGATGCCGAGGTAGGCACGGAGCTGCGCGTCACCGGCGGCACCATCACCGATATGACCGAGACCGGCTGCCCGGTGGGCACGCAGATCGAGGTGAGGCAGCTCTTCTACAACACTCCGGCGCGGCTGAAATTCCTCAAGACCGACCAGACGGAGTTCGGGCAGATCACTGAGTTGATGAACGCGCTGGCGCTCTGCTACTACGGGCTGGACTTGCGCCTCTGGCACAATGGGCGCGAGGCGCTGGCGCGGCCATCATCGACGCAGATGCTCTCCCCCATCGCGGCATGGCTGGGACGTGAGGCCGCAGGCGCAATGGCGGCGGTGGAGCTGGCAGCGCCGGGGATCACCGTCAGCGGCTTCGTGGGCAAGCCGGAGGTGGCGCGCGGCAACCGTGGGGCGCAACTATTTTTCATCAATGGTCGCCGTATCAGTAGCCGCAGCCTAACCCACGCGCTGGAGTTCGCCTTTCAAGGGCTGCTCGGCCCCGGGCGTTTCCCGGTAGGTGTGCTGAAAATTACCGTCGATCCGCAACAGGTGGATGTGAATGTTCACCCGGCCAAGGCAGAGGTGCGCTTCCACCACGAGGGCGATATCCACGCGGCGGTGGTGCGCGCAGTGAAGACGGCGCTGGCAGGAGTGAGCATGGTACAGCAGCTCTCCGTGTGGAACCCTGGCGAGAACCGCCCCGCACCCCGCCCGGCTACGGGCAACCCGGCCAACACGTTACTAGAGATGGACTACACCGCGCACACGCAAACCAGTATGCCACCCCTCACAGTGCCGCCCGCGCCAGCGTCGGTTACCGGATTGCGCGCGGTGGGGCAACTGTACGGGACTTTCCTGCTGGCGGAGGGGCGCGACGCGCTGATCATCATCAATCAGCATCGCGCGCACGAGCGGGTGATCTTCGAGCGGCTGCTGGCGCGTGCGGCCAAACCGGACGCGCAAATGTTGATGCTCCCCGCCACCGTCCACCTGGGGTTGCGCGAGGCGGCGCTGCTGGAGGCGCAACTGGAGAACCTGGCGGCCTTCGGCTTCGATATCGGCGCGTTGAGCGGCGGAACCTATATCATCAGAGCCGTACCCAGCATCCTCGCCGGGCGCGACCCGGAGAAGGTGTTGCACGGGGTCCTAGACGACCTCGGCGCCGGGGTAGACATCGCCCCCTTCGCCACCGAGGGTGACCCCAGCAGCCGTGCCATGCAGGAGGCCCGTCGTCGCCTGCTCGCCTCGGTAGCCTGCAAAGCCGCGCTAAAAGCGGGCAAGATCCTCACCCAGCTGGAGATGGACGAACTGCTCACCCAGCTGCAAGCCACCGAGCAACCCACCATCTGCCCGCACGGCGGCCCCATCATCATGACCATCAGCCAATATGAGCTGGATAAACGGTTCGCAAGATAAAAGCTGGGACCACTCTATTTTCAACACAGAGTACACAGAGAGCACAGAGAAGACAAAGAAAGGCTGTGTGGAACCGTACCCGTGGCATGGGCGTCCCGCCCATGAGAACGGGGTTGCGATTCGGAGCCTCATATTTTTGCTGGGATCGAATGATAGCGCCCTTCAGGGTGCTTGATCTTATAGCCACGTGCTTTAGCGCGTGGTGGTAGGCACAAACCTAATTCCTATTTTCTATTTCCTTCGTGGGACGTCCATGCTATGATTTTACCCCGAAACGCCATATTCTGGAGGCTTGAAAAGGTATAAAACCTCCACTTACCCTCGACTTAGCCCGTACAGGGCATTCTGTGCGATTTAGCCTCGAAAATTCGGGGTAAAATTGATCATTTCGCCCGTTCTCATGGGCGAGACGCCCATACTGCAAACCTATTTCCTAATTACCCTCGTCCCGCCCGATTGTCCTCGAACAACGGCTTGCGTTTCATCTGGCCGGCATTCCTCGGGTAGCCGCCGGGGGTGGGGCGCACTTTTTTTACCACTATTAATAAGCGTTCACCCACGCCGGGGAGGTCGATGTGTTTGATGTCATGCACCTTGCCGCCGAGGAAAGTCAGCGCGGGGGCGGCGTCGCGCACCTCCTCGATGCCGCCGGGGCCTTTCATCGCGATCAGGAAACCGTCCATCTTCAGCAACGGCAAGCCGTACTCGGCCAGCGTGCCCAGGTGCGCCAGCGCGCGTGCGGTGACCACGTGAAATTTATTGCGCCACTCACCGCGTCCCAGCTCTTCCGCGCGCCCCCACAATTCGGTGGCATTCTCCAAGCTCAGCGCACGAATCACCTCAGCCAGATAATCAATCTTCTTTTTAGTGGCATCATTGATGGAAAACTGCAACTCCGGGTGCCGAATAGCCAGCGGTAGGCCGGGGAAACCCGCGCCGGTGCCGATATCTATCACATGCTGCCCTTCCTGCGCCCGCCACACCAGCTCCACCGTCAGCGAATCGAGGATGTGCTTGAACGCCACTTCTTCCGCATCGACAATGGTAGTGAGGTTCATCTCCTTGTTATACTTCAGCAGCAACGCGAGTAACTGCTCAAAGTCCGCCATTTGTCCAGGCGTCAATGGTTTTAATTCCAATGCCACGACCGCGTCGCGCAATTTTTCTCGCCATGTCATTATTTGTTATCCTTCATACATTTCCCATCTGTAGGGGCACAGGGTATGTGCCCGCATAACGAGGTTGCAATTTGCATTCTCGCATGATAATGAATGTGGGCACAAGCCTTGTGCCCCTACATCTTACCATAAAGATTTGTCGGTGTTTCACGTGAAACATTCTTCCAGTCATGCGCTCGTAGCCATACTAATAATATCGAGATATCCGCCGGTGTGACGCCGCTGATGCGTGCCGCTTGCCCAACCGTCAATGGCTGTACGCGCGCCAGCTTCTCTGCCCCTTCGCGTGAAAGGGCGCGGATGCTGCGGTAATCGATCTCTGGCGACAGCGTGCGGCACTCCAGCCGCAATTGCTGCACCACTTGCTTGTGTTGCCGTGCGATGTACCCGGCATATTTTACCGTTATTTCCACTTGCTCCGCTACTTCTTCGCCCATCTCCGCCGGGCGAAGTGCGGAGTAGCGCGATTCTGGGCGACGTAGCCACTCTTCCGCGTTGGCCAGTCCCGCGCCGTCAATGCCGGCGTCGCCGGGGGATGTCGCCTGCAACCGCGTAATTTCCGCTTCAATGGCCGCGCGTTTGGCGCAGAAACGTGCGTAATCATCAGCGCCCACCAGCCCCAGCGCGTGGCCAATATCCGTCAGGCGCAGGTCGGCGTTGTCCTGGCGTAGCAGTAACCGGTGCTCCGCACGCGAGGTGAGCATGCGGTACGGCTCCTCGGTGCCGCTGCTCACCAGGTCATCCACCAGCACGCCGAGGAAAGCCTGATCGCGGCGTAATAGCAGCGGCGGCTCCCCATTCAGGTACTGCCCGGCGTTGATCCCCGCCAGCAGCCCCTGCGCAGCCGCCTCCTCATAGCCGCTGGTGCCGTTGAGTTGCCCGGCGCTGAATAATCCATGAACCGCTTTGGTCTCCAGCGAAGGCCACAGTTGTTCTGGAGGAATGAAATCGTACTCGACCGCATAGCCCGGCTGTACAATAATCGCCCGCTCCAGACCGGGGATGCTGTGCAGAAACTCCTCCTGCACGTGCAGCGGCAGGCTGGTGCTGATGCCCATCGGGTAGACCAGTTCCGAGTCCCACCCCTCGCGCTCGAGAAAGATCTGGTGCCGCTCGCGTTCGGCGAAGCGCACGACCTTATCCTCAATAGACGGGCAATAACGTGGCCCGCGCCCGGTGATCAACCCGCCGTAGAGTGCCGAGAGCTGCAGATTGCGCCGGATGATCTCATGCGTCTCCAGCGTGGTGTAGGTGATGTGGCAGGGGTGACCTAACCCCCGGGCCTCCATCTCCGTGGAGGATGGGGGGTCAGGTCTCTGCCAGCCGAACTGAAACCACAGCGGCGTCTCCGCCGAAGGCTGCACCTCGCAGACGGTATAGTCGATGCTGTCGGCACGCAGGCGCGGGGTGGTGCCGGTCTTTAGGCGTCCCAGGCGCAGCCCGACGGCGAGTAACCCTTCCGAGAGCCGCGTCGCTGGTGGCTCGCCGTAGCGCCCCTCCGGTTTCGTCTGGTCGCCGATGAAGGTGACGCCGTTGAGGAAGGTGCCGGTGGTGAGGACTACCGCACGCGCGCCGATCGCACTGCCGTCGGCCAGCGTCACACCCATTACCGTTCCCTCTGTGGTGAGCAGCCCCACCGCCTCGCCCTCGCGCAGGGTGAGGTTCGGCGCTGCATCCAGAACCTCGCGCATCAGTTGCGGGTACAGCGTTTTGTCCACCTGCATACGGATCGCCTGCACCGCCGGGCCTTTGCCGGTGTTGAGCATGCGCACATGTGTCACCGCCGCGTCGGCGATGTGCGGCATCGCCCCGCCCAGCGCCGCGATCTCGCGCACCAGCTGTGCCTTCGCCGGGCCGCCCACGCTGCAGTTGCACGGCAAATGTGCCACGCGCGCCAGCCGGATAGCCAGCAGCAGTGTGCGCAACCCCCGCCGCGCCGTCGCCAGCGCCGCTTCGCACCCGGCATGCCCGCCGCCTATTATTATTACGTCGTAGTTTTCGTTCATTGGTATTTTGTCGGAACCTTGATCCACATGATTAGAGGATCAGTTTGAGAATGATGTCTCTGCTATTTGTTCAATGTTCAATGTTCAATGTTCAATGTTCAACGGAAGCGGCTATCCAGTTCTCTATCGCGACAGGTAGCAGGCAAATATTCTCATCATTAGGACGCATTAAGTGACTCATAATGTATAATATTCGCCATAGACTCCTTCATCCCTCTAACCCGGCCAAGCCGGAACCAGTAATGTCATCAGGTATCCCTGGGTACGCAGGCGTCCCGCCCTAACGCTTTAATTCACAGGATTAAGGATAAAGAGGATAGTCAGGAAAAGAAGGTAGAATAATATTTTGAGATAATACTCCCCTGCCTGTCTTATCCTCATAATCCTCTATTATCCATATATCCAGTGAATTACAACGATAGAGGACGACCTCTCTGCACCACCCGGCATTAAAAACTTGCTTCATTCTCTACAAGTTGCTCAGAAAATAACCGAGAAGAGACTAAAGTGGTTTTGGGTATTGCTTGTATATATATGACGCCCGTCCTGTTCACCTGGTCATGAACGGTGGGCGAACAGAACAGCGCGAAAACACCACCTTCCAGTTGTCGCAACTTAACCCCTTGACTATATGTTGTTGATGTGGCAACCGGAAAAACCTTCTTAACGGAGAACCGATCAATAGAAAAGAGGGCAAATTGATGATGATGTCAATCGCAGCAAAAGAGGAGAAGACTCTCTTTGATATTGGAGGGCTACCCTTACGGGGTATTGACTGGGCACCGGAGGGGAAGTAGGGATTAGTTCCAAGTTCCAAGCCGCTGCGTTTTACCTAACCCCCATCCCCTTCCCGGCGCGGGAAGGGGATGGGGGTTAGGTAGACCTTTTCTCCGCCCGCATATGCAGCCGCGCGGCCAGGTCGGCGGGGACGCGGGCGTGGAGCTGCACCGTCATACCTTCGTATTCTTCCGTCAGCACTTCGCCGCGGGCGTGCGCCTCGGCCACCAGCCCGGCGGCGCTGTGCGGCAGCGTCACTGTCAGCGTCTCCCAGCTACTGCGCACCACGCGCACTATCTCCGCCTCCAGCTCCGCCAGCCCCTCGCCTTTGCGCGCGGAGATGTATACTACGTGGGGGAAGCGCTCCGCCAGATGCTCCAGCAGTTGCACATCATCCACCGCGTCCATTTTATTAAAGGCCATAATCACTGGTTTGGTGCCCACGCCCAGCTCTTCCAGTACGCGTTCCACCGTCTCCACTTGCTCCACCCAGCCATCAAAGGAGGCATCCACCACATGGATGAGGATCTCGGCGCTGGCAACTTCCTCCAGCGTGGCGCGGAAGGCCGTCACCAGCTGCGTGGGCAGATTGCGGATGAAGCCCACCGTATCGCTCAGCAGTACCCGCGTGCCGTTGGGCATGGTCACGTCGCGCGTGGTGGGGTCGAGCGTAGCGAAGAGCTTATCTTCTACAAACACCCCCGCGCCGCTTAGCGCGTTGAGCAGCGTCGACTTGCCAGAGTTGGTGTAGCCCACTAGCCCCACCAGTGGAATCTGCGCCTGCTTGCGCTGGCTACGTTGGGTGGCACGGCGGCGGCGAATCTCCTCTACCTTGTCATCCAGCACGTCAATGCGGTGGCGCACCAGCCGCCGGTCAGTCTCAATCTGCGACTCCCCCGGCCCGCGCGAGCCAATACCACCCTGCGAGGTGTCCAGGTGCGTCCAGAGGTTGGTCAGCCGCGGCAGCAGGTACTTCAATTGTGCTAGCTCCACCTGCAGCTGCCCCTCGGATGTCTGCGCACGGCGGGCGAAGATATCCAGGATCAGCCCGGTGCGATCAATCACCTGCCGTTCCAACACCTTCTCCAGGTTGCGCTGTTGCGAGGGCGAGACATCGCCATCAATGATCAACAGATCGGCGTCAGCACGCTCCATGATTTCCCCGACCTCCTCCACCTTCCCCTTGCCGAGGTAAGTTTTGGGGTCCGGCATCTCGCGCTTCTGCGTCACCACCGCCACCACCAGCCCGTTGGCGGTATCCGCCAGCCGTTCCAGTTCATCCAGTGACTCACGCCACTCCAGGTCATTCTTCTCCAGCGCCGCCACCACAACCCGTTGCCGCGCCGATGCTTGTGCTACATCATATCCACCCATATGTATATAATAGCACGCGCGGGGAAAAGTGACGAATTTGCATGGTTTTTATTACAACACAGAGGGCACAGAGAGTACAGAGAAATATTCAAAAGAGGAGAGATGATTTCATCACCCCGTCATTCTGCTGGATATTTCAATCCCAGTTAGAAATGGTACTAAAACTTGGAACTCTCCCGCTAAACCTCTATAATATCCAGATATGTCATTAGAAATCGTACTCGGATTCACGCTTGGGCTGGTTAGCGCGGTCTTCTTTGCTTTTTATATGGTGCCGCAGAAGCTGGTGGTCATCGAGACGCCGGCTTATTTGTGGGTGATGAGTGTGGGGGTGTTGCTCACCACTGCTATACCGTGGGCCGCTACTGGTTTCCCACTCGCCCATAGCTGGGTGGAACCTGGCTACGGGTTGCTCTGTGGGGTGGGGTGGATGCTGGGGACGCTCGCTTTCGCAGCGGGGATCAAACGGCTGGGGCTGGCGTTGGCCACGCCTATCAAAAACACCACCGGGGTGCTGGGCACGCTGGTGGGGCTGCTCATCTTCCAGGAGTGGCGCAACACTAACCCGTGGCTCTGCTTTGCGGGCAGTGTACTGGTGGTCACCGCTGCCATCGTTATCGGGCAGACGGGCAAGGCGAAGGTGTCGCAGCACGCCAATATCGCCGGGATTATCTTCGCGTTACTGGCGGCGCTGGCCTACGCCAGCTACCTGGTGCCGATGAAGCTGGCTATGAAGAACATCGGTGTCTACGCTTTCGCCCCGTGGATGGCCATCGGCATGGTTATTATGGCTACGGTGATATTGCTCACACAGCGCGGCAGGCTAAAGCTGGTACTCGGCTATGCTCCGCGCGTCTACTTCCTCTCGTTATTGGGCGGGGCCTGTTGGGCCATCGCCTTTCTCACCATGGCCATCAGTGTCAACTACGTCGGCCTCTCCATCGCCTGGGCGTTGTGTAACCTCAACACCGTCCCGGCGGTCTTCCTCGGCATCCTCGCCTTCCACGAGATCAGCTTCCGTCAACAATGGGTGAAGATAACCATTGGCCTCCTCGCCGCCGTCGCCGGTACGCTGCTGTTGGGGTTGTCGAAGGGGTAAGGGTCTTCTCGCGTTAACTTCAACAGATATTCACATCATCACTTTGTGGTCTATTTTGCTAGAACTCCTGCGAAAATAGTCTCGGCGGGTGCTTTGCCCCATTGGTTTTACCTAATCCCCAGCCCCTTCCCGCGCCGGGAAGGGGGCCGAGGGGTAGGTAGACCAAGGCTAACGGCATAGATACGACATCAGGTTTTCAACCCTAAATATTGAGATGCGCTTCAGCACTGATCCCCCGTGCTTTGCTCATCATTCCCAGCAACTCTACCCGGGAGAACGGTTTTCTGATGTACCCATAAGCGCCACGCGCTAATGCAGCGGAGACCTCTTTTTTACTAGTGGTGCCGGTGAGGAGAATGATCGGAATTTGCGGACGCATAGCTTGCAGTTCATCGATAATCTCAATTCCACTGCCATCGGGCAAACACAGATCCAACAGGATTAATTGGGGATACAGGCCAGCTTCCAACACAGCACGGGCCTCGCCTGCTGAAGCTACCGCGGTGACACGGTAAAATTCCTGTAGCAGGCATACCAGCATCAGGCTGATCCCGGCTTCATCATCGATAGCTAATATTTGAGGCTTATCTTCCATAATTTTTATACCAATGTATTATTCCATATTTCCGCTGATATTACTACTGTTTTTAATTGATATTGTTGAAAATTTTCATAATAATAATTGCCTGCGAGTTGCTATTGACAAATCAAACATGAGTTTGCTATATTGGTGTCGCTTGCAATAGTGAGCACTGCGTGGAAGGAGGAGAATATTATGCAACGAATTACCATCGAGGTTCACCCGATAGAATTACGGTTTTTGCAACTGCTGCGAAAATGGCGTTATGGGGTATTGCATGAGGTGAAAATTGAAGACGGCCTGCCCATGTGCGCCGAATTAGTGCACGAACGCATCCGCTTTGACCGTCCGGTGGATAAGCGGGAGGTGGAGTGAGCGATAAAGGTCGCGGCGATGGGGGCTATTACTCCGCCCCCATCACCTTTCTGACGACTTCATCTAATTCAGCTAGCTGATATGGTTTTGCGATCACACCGGCGAAACCATAGCTCCGGTAGTTCGCCATCACCGGGTCGGTGCTGTAGCCGCTGGACACAATCGCCTTGACGGTGGGATCTAACGCCAGCAAATCGGAGATGGTCTCTTTCCCGCCCATGCCACCCGGTACGGTCAGATCCATGATTAGTACGTCGAAAGGATCCCCCGTGGCCAACGATTCCAGATAATGCGTAATCGCATGGGTGCCGTCGCTCACTAGTACGACGTGATATCCCAGGTGTTCCAGCATATTTCCTACCACTTCGCACACGATATCATCGTCATCCATCACCATTATCTTCCCATGTGCTGGTATAATAATGGAGTTCATACTGGATTTTGCCGGCGTTTCACCTGTGGTAGCAGGGAAGTACAGATAAAAAGTCGCCCCGACATCGGGGTGATTTTCCACCGTGACATCACCATCATGGTGTCGCATTATACTGTAGGCCGTGGCCAGGCCCAGCCCGGTACCGTTATCCTTAGTGGTGAAATATGGGTCAAATATCAGCGCTTTGATCTCTGGTTTAACGCCACATCCGGTATCACTGAAGCCGACCCGCGTGTATTTCCCTTCAGGTAAAGAGAGGAGGTCTTTCTCACTGATGATATAATTCTCCGCGCTTACCTTCAGTACGCCACCTCCCGGCATGGCTTGAACCGCGTTAATCGTCAGGTTATTGAGCACCTGGTGGATTTGTCCGGCGTCTGCCTCTACCGGCCATAGATCTACGGGGAAATCAAATTCACAGCGTACATTAGTGCCGCTCAACGCAAAACGTGTGGTTTCGGTCACGAGCTCTTCTAATGCCATGAGATTCTTGACCGGGGCGCCGCCTCGGGCGAAGGTGAGCAACTGCTGCGTCAGGTCACGCGCCCGCAACGCCGCTTTCTCCACATTGATCAACAACTCTGCGTCACTACCTCCCTCCTGATGTGAAAGCGCCAGTGAGATATTGCCTACGATGGCGGTGAGAATATTGTTAAAATCGTGGGCGATTCCTCCTGCCAGCACCCCGACGGATTCTAATTTATCAGCCTTGGCCAACTCCTCTTCTACCCGCCGCTCATTTGTAACATCGCGAAAAACCAGCACCACGCCGATGATGGCATTATTCCGGTCTAAAATCGGCGCTCCGCTGTCCTCAATCTCACGTTCTTGCCCATTTTTACTCAGCAACAGGGTTCGCGCATTCAGTGCTTCTGCATGTCCAGACGTGATGACTCTGTCCACTGGATCCACCAGCTGTGTTCGGGTCTTATAATCAACGATACTGAAGACCTTTTCCAATGGTAGCCCCGCGGCATCTTGCTGCAGCCACCCCGTCAAATATTCGGCCACTTTGTTCAGCATGACGATGTTGCCTGCTTTATCAGTGGTAATCACTCCATCGCCGATACACTTCAATGTCACCGCCAGGCGCTCCATCTCGGCAAACAACACTTCTTCAGTTTGCTTGTGGAGCAGTATGTCGCCCAACAAAGAGACATACACAGAAACAACATCCTGCATCTCCGGGTTAAGCATCCCCCCGCTCAAAGCGTTGTCATTGGAAAATACCCCCGCGCGTTCCCCCACCTGAAAGGGAGTCATTGCGGAAATGCTATGTTTACTATAACCGGGACTGCCCGCTACGTTTTCCAATGTGAACCAGCGGTTATGCTTGATCCGCATCTTTTCTATCTTCTCCTGGTGTTCCTCCAGGCTGATACACTGGTCACTAATATCAACAATCTTACCATCTGCCCCGGTAGCGTAGGTGCCACATAATTTGCCGTTATTATCCTGCAGCATAATGGCAGTACGTTCTAAGCCCAGCCGTTCGCTGGCCATCACTACCGCGCGGCGCAACAATTCATCTACGGAAGCGCTGGAAAGTAACTCATCAGCGATGTCCAGCACCGCCTGTAATCCCATCAATAAAGTACGTTGTAAATTCTCCGCTTCCTTTTTCTCGGTGATGTTATGACTGATGCCAAAGGTGCCGATAACGGTGCCGTCAGGCCCCAGCAACGGCAATTTTGCGCTATTCACCCAACTCGCCGCACCATTACGCCATGTCTGCATCTCTTCCATATTTACCAGGGAGTGGCCTTCTTCCATCATCCGTAGCTCATCCCCAAAGGTTTTCTGCGCGAAGATATCGGTGAAAAAATCGAAATCCGTCTTCCCGATTACCTTATTGACACTAACGCCAAACAGACCTGCCATCGACTTACTCACGCGGGTAAAGCGACTATGCCTGTCTTTAAAGTAGATATAGTCCGGGATATTGTCTAACAGGGTCTGCAGCAAGAAACGCTCATGCTCTAATTCTTTTTCCGTGCGTATCCGCTCAATAATATTTGCCAGGACTGAACAGAATAATACGACACTCCCTTGCTGGTCATCATCCAGTGGTTTGCCATCTATAGCATTGTCATTATAAAATACACCCAGCAGGCCAACGCCAGAAACGAGGGGGGTGAGCGCCAATTGACCGGCTTCTAACTCTCGATAGCTTCCCTCCACCGCTTCCAGATAGTTCCTCTCCTCAAATCTATTATGCTTGTCACTCAGGTGGATCGCTTCCAACCATTGCCGATGTTCTCGGGTCACCGGTTGGACAGTCGCGTGTTCATCAGTTGTCTGCCCGTTCATGTCAGTCCCGTAGGTCATCTGCAGCGTTTCATCTTCTACCAGTGCTATGCTACAGCGTTCTAACCCCAGCAGTTCGCGCGCCAGCACCACTGCCCGAAAAGTCACCTCATCTTCCGATGTGCAATTGAGCAGGATATCGGCGGCGGTTATCACCGCTTCTGCTCGCTTCGCCATCAGCAATTGCCGATCCTCCGCCTCGCGTTGGGCGGTAACGTCACTGCCGATGCAGATCACTTCCATCTTACCTTCGTTGTCCAACCCGGAATAGCTGGCCCATGCCACCCAAACGCGTTTGCCATTTTTATCAATATTTTCAATGACAATGGTTCCCCGGTTTTGCGGAGAAGCGCTCAGCAGGATATCCAGCAGCTCCGCCCCGGTCAGTCCATCGGTGGCGACTTCCGGCAACACTGTTTCCAGCAGAGGTTTGCCAATTATCTCCGTTTCGCTATAGCCGAAAAACTCCGCAGCATATCGATTCCAGAAGATGATATCTCCCTGGCTGTCGAGTTTTATAATTATGCCGTTAACGTTCTCCACCAGGTCACGGTAGCGTTTCTCACTATAGCGTAGCTCATCTTCCATTTTACGATATTCGGTGACATCCAGCAGGTCTACGAGCATACCAATGACGACCCCGGAGTTGACATCAACCATGGGGGTAATTGAACCATTAAGCGTCAACACGGCCCCATCTTTACGCACCCGCTTAATTGTGTACTCCGCTACGGATTTATTCTCCCGGACAAGCGCAATGAAAGTTGCCTGCTCCTCTGCGCTGATATTCATCAATTCAGCATAGGAGATTTTGATCGCTTCACTATAGCTCATCTCGAAAATGCGCGTCGCGCAAGGGTTCCAGTCAGTAATTATTCCATCCAGTCCAACAGCAATAATGACCATTGGGGAGGAATCGAATATGGTCATTAAATGAGTCTTGCCAAGCTGCAATTCCAAGTAGAAATTATTAAATTGGATATACACCATGAAGATGAGGAGGAATAACAGCGCAAAGATGAAGATTAGATAGGCAGAATCAGCCTTGACGAACTGGAAGAAATCTTTCGCATCGGTGAGCACCCAGGCGCGGTAATATTGCAGCGATATTCCAGCTGTGAAAGCGTAGATTATGGTGAGTAGTAGCGTAACCCAACGCAATCTGCCCAGAATACGTTGCCACTTGCGAAGCCGCATAGATCACCCTCACTTAAATCAATGACAAGCTGTATTCATGATACCACGAAATCAGCGAAGATGTATCAGAACGGTGTTTATTGCTGACAAAAAAAGGTCTGGTTCTCCCCTCACCAATAGGGAAGAACCAGACCTACAGACCTACAGACACTACCCGATGAAGAGCATCTCACGATACTTCGGCATCGGCCAGATGGCGTCGTCCACCAGGTTCTCCAGCGTGTCTGCCGCTTCGCGGACTGCCAGCATGGCGGGCAACACTTCGTCTCGATAATAGGTCGCCGTTACAATCACCGCCACATCTTCGGGCACGGCGGCGTGAACATCGGCCAGGGTGTCGATGGCGGTTTTTAGCGCACTGGTGGTGTCGCTAATGCTACCGAGTAATGCCTCCTGCGGGGCTAATTTGGCGCCCGGCAGTGCATTTTTGGTGGCCAGCAACGAGCCGGCTACTTTGCACTGGTATTCGATAGCTACCGGCAGGATGATGGTCTGGGCGATCTGCTCGGTGAGCATCGCTTCGATATTCAGCGCCTTAATGTAGTTCTCGACCATGATCTCGTAGCGGGATTCCAGCTCGATCTCGTTGAATACTCCATATTTCGCGAAGAGTTTATGGGCCTTCTCGGTGATCAACGCCGGCAGTGCGTCCACGGTAGTCTTCAGGTTCGGCAGTTTGCGCTTCTCGGCTTCGGCAGCCCATTCGGCGCTGTAGCCATCGCCATCAAAGAGCACCTTTTTGGAATCGCTCAAGACGCTCTGCAGCAATGTCTGCAGCGCGGCTTCTAATGTCTCACCCTTGGCTATTGCGGCTTCCAGTGAGGTCACCATGAAGTCGAGGGACTCGGCGACGATGGTGTTGAGCACGATATTCGGGCCGGAGATCGTCTGTGTGGAACCGACGGCGCGGAATTCGAATTTGTTGCCGGTGAAGGCGAACGGCGAGGTGCGGTTGCGGTCGGTGGTGTCCTTCGGCAGTGTCGGCAAGGTGCTGACGCCCACGGTGAGCTGTCCGCCGTGCTTGCCGCCCTCGGCTTTGCCCGCGATCAGTTGATCGACGATCTCTTCCAACTGTTTGCCAAGGAAGATGGAGATGACCGCTGGAGGAGCCTCGTTGGCGCCCAGACGATGATCATTGCCCACAACGGCAACCGAAGCGCGCAACAGGTCAGCGTGTATATCTACCGCACGGATGATGGCCGCCAGGAAGGTGAGGAACTGCGCATTCTCATGCGGAGTTTTGCCCGGTTCCAACAGGTTCTGCCCATCGTCGGTGGCCATAGAGAAGTTGTTGTGCTTGCCGCTGCCGTTGACGCCAGCGAAGGGCTTCTCGTGCAGTAGACAGGCCATGCCGTGCTTGCTGGCGACTGATTTCAACACTTCCATTACCAGCATGTTATGGTCAGTGGCCAGATTCGACGACTCGAAGATCGGGGCGACCTCAAACTGTGCCGGTGCTACTTCATTGTGGCGGGTTTTAATAGGAATACCCAGCTTGTACATCTCCTGCTCGGCGTCCATCATGTAGTTCAGCACGCGGGCGCGGATAGCGCCAAAATAGTGATCTTCCATCTCCTGGCCCTTGGGCGGCTTGGCGCCAAACAGGGTGCGGCCGGCATTGATCAGATCCGGGCGTTGCAGGTAGAAGTTCTTGTCGATGAGGAAATATTCCTGCTCTGGCCCCACAGTGGCGATAACGCGCTTGGTGGAGGTGTTGCCAAAGAGGCGCAACGTTCGCAGCGCCTGCGTGGACAATGCCTCGATGGAGCGGAGCAGTGGTACTTTTTTATCCAGCACTTCGCCGGTGTAGGAGACGAATGCCGTCGGGATGCACAGCGTTTTACCATTTACGCTATCCATCAGGAAGGCGGGCGAAGTGGGATCCCATGCGGTGTAGCCGCGGGCCTCGAAGGTGGCGCGGATGCCGCCGGACGGGAAGGATGACGCGTCAGGCTCACCCTTGATCAGCTCTTTACCGCTGAACTCCAGGATGACGTTGCCGTCGGCAGTTGGGTTGATAAAGCTGTCATGCTTCTCCGCCGTCAGGCCGGTCATCGGCTGGAACCAGTGGGTGTAGTGCGAGGCACCGCGCTCAATCGCCCAGTCTTTCATGGAGTTAGCGACGACGTCAGCCACCGACAAATCTAACGGTTTGCCTTCATTGATCGTCTGCTTGATGCTTTTAAAGACAGCCTTCGGCAGACGCTTGCGCATCGTCTCTTCATTAAAAACGTTCATACCGTATATTTCGGTAATCGGCTTCTCCACGTAGTTCACGCTGGCTTCCGCCTGCTCAATGCCCGCTATCGTGGCAATAGCTTTCTTTCGTGCGTTCATCGTACTCATGGTACTCCCCTTTCACGATATCCCTGTATAGAGCTGAAAATTTGAGCAATTGGCAACTGACCATATGCCGTCCCCGACACCGCTACCCGCTCCCTCTAACATGTACAGTATGCCAGAGCAATATTTCAGGAATGTTACATAGAATGGATAGGAGAAATAATTGTGAAAAATAGTTTGGTGCCTAGATTCTTGCCGGGACTTTAGTCCCAGCGAAAAAGGGTATTGAAATCTCCTGACAGCAGATAAAGAAAAACCTCCGGGTCGCAACCCGGAGGGGGCTACCACGTTACCGCAGTAGTGTTGAAGTAATCATATTTAGATCGAACATGTTTCGTTGTCAAGTATATTTGCCAGTTCATTCCCCTTGTCATAATTCAAACAAAAACCTAAAGACCTAAAGACCCACAGACCTATTAGACCTATTAGACCTATTAGACCTACTCCGGTGCCACAATCACCGTCACACTTGGCCCCACTAGCAGCTGCGCCGCTGTCTGTACCTGCTCTTTCGTCACCGTCTCGACTTTTTCCAGCAGGCGCGCGCCGTAGTCGGGTCCGACGCCGATGATATGCTTCAGCGCGTAGTCAAGGCAATGTTGATTGTTGGTCTCATGCGATAACACATGGTTACCACGCAGGCGGCCTTTGGCCCCGCTCAGTTCATCATCGCTGACCAACTCCTGCTGCATACGGACGATCTGCTCGGTGAAGCCCCGCTGGGCTTTCTCGATATTCTCCGGTGAAGTGCCGATGGTGACGGCGAATTCGCTGCATAAGCGGCTAAGGTTATACTGGCTGCGCACGGTGTAGGCCAGCCCCTGTTTGTCACGCAGTTCGCGGAAGAGGCGCGAACTTAACCCACCCACTCCCAAAATTGTGTTCATCACCGAGAATGCTGCCTGCTCCGGTGCGCCCAGCGCCGGGGCGTGCCAACCCTGAAACACCTGCGCCTGTTGCGCATCCGGGCGCGTCTGCTTCACCAAGATATCTTTAGAGAGTGGTACAGGAGCAGCAAATACGGGTAGCGGCTGGCCGGCAGTTAAGCTGCCGAAGGCCGCCTCCAGTAGCGGCAACACCTCGGCAAGATCAACATCGCCCACCAGTGTGATATTCATCCCCGCCGGGAACTGCTGCGCCGTGACAATACTGCGTGACTCCTCCACGTCCAGCTTCTCCGCTGCCGCCAATACCGCGGTGCCGGTGAAACCATACGGGTGCCCGGCGAAGAGCGTACTGCCGAGCAGGTCGCCAGCCAATTCACGTGGGCCATCCAGCGAGGTGTTGATAGCGCCCAGCAGCCGCATCTTTTCCTTCTCAAAATCGGCAAAGGTAGAGCCCGTGAGGACGTCGTTGATGATCTCCAGCGTATGCGCCAACTCGCGATTGAGAAAGATCGCCGAGAGTACGGACAGATCATTGAGCAACATATCCTGCAGGATTATCGCATGGGCATCCAGCTCCTGCGCCAGCGCCTCCGCACTCCGCTTCGCCGTTCCCTTCAGCAACAGATGCCCGGCTAGTTGCGCCGTCCCCGGCACCCCCTCGCGCATGCGCCCCCCGGCAAAGGTCACCGCCAACGCCATCCGCGGCGTCCCCGGAGCATATTGAAACAGGACGGGAAGTCCTGATGATAATTGTGTTGTTTGCATTTCACCCTCCCCGGGGCGTTGCCCAGGCTATCGAATTGTTGCCTTCAGGCAACGGATTATCAATTTACCACCGCCCAAACGCCCGCCCCACATTCGCCGCCGTCTGTGCGCCCACTTCCTCCGCCGTTACCCCGTGTAACTCGGCTACCGCGGCGGCGATGAGCGGGATGTATGACGGCTCGTTGGACTTGCCACGATGCGGGATGGGCGCGAGGTAGGGGGAGTCGGTCTCCAGCAACATGCGCTCCAGCGGAATTGCCGCCGCCAGCGCGCGGATGTTATCCGCTTTTTTGAAGGTCACCCACCCGGCTATGCCTACGTACATATGCTGGGCAATACGCAGGCCGATCTCCGGCTCCACGCTACCGCAATGCCAGTGCCCGCCACGCGCCCAGCCGCCCTCGGCATCCATGATCATCAGCGCGTCGTCAATTGCCGCCCGCTCATGAATCACTACCGGCAAATTCAATTCGGCGGCGAGCGCCAGTTGCCGGCGAAACCCCTCGCGCTGCACCTCGCGTGGGGAATGATCGTAATGATAATCCAACCCGATCTCGCCGATGGCCAGCACCTGCGGCGCACGTGCCAACATTCGCAGCTCATCTATGAGCGCATCATCGATGATGTCGCTATCATGCGGGTGAACGCCCACGACAGCGCGCAATTGCGGGTACTGCCGCGCCAGCTCCACCGCGCGATAGCTGCTGGCCAGGTCATACCCCGCCACCACCGCCCCGGTAACCTCCGCCGCCGTCATGCGCTGCAGCATTGCGGGCACCAGCTCCAGCATCTCTGGGTTATTCAGGTGACAATGGGCGTCAATCATAATAAGTTTCTAGTTTCAAGTTCCACATTCCAAATTTTCACGTCGGCGTCCCCGAAGGGGACAATCCGTTTAGAAGCTACTTCTCTTCAGACAGCTTCCCCAGCGCCACCTTCGCCGCGGCCTGTTCGGCCTCTTTTTTGCTTTTGCCGGAGCCGGAGCCGAGGTTTTTGCCCTGGAATATCGTGGCTACTACGAAGGTACGCTCGTGTGACGGGCCTTCTTCGCGAATCGGTTTATAATGTGGGGTCTCGTGGTAGCGGCTCTGGCAAAATTCCTGCAGCTCCGTTTTATAGTCATGCCAGGCTTCGCCGTGCGTGTCCGCAGTGGTTACCGGTATCTCGCGCAGCACGAAATACCGGCAGGCGTCCAACCCGGCATCCAGATAATATGCGCCGATTATCGCCTCGACAGTATCGGCGAGCATGGCGCGTCGTTTGCGTCCTCCGGCGGATTCCTCGCCGTGCGACATGATTGCCAGCGCGCCGACATCCCAGCGCAGCGCCACCTGCTCCAGTGCCTTCTCGTTGACCAGCGCCGCCTTGTTGATGGAGAGCATCCCCTCCTCCATCTCCGGGTGCTGGCGGTACAGCTCCTCGGCTACCAGCAGATCCAGCACCGAGTCGCCGAGGAACTCCAACCGCTCGTTGGATTCCACCCCATGCTCTGCCGCATATGAGCGATGTGTCAACGCGGTGACCAGCAGCCCTATCTCATGGAAAGATATGCCCAGCCGCTGCGTCAATAACGCCGGATCCTGACCTTTTTCGTTGGTTTTTGGCACAGTGTTCTACCTAACCCACCCCCTGAAGGAGGTGGCTAACAACGGCAAGCACGCTGAAGCGCGCTAAATGATCATGGCTTGTCCGTCTTTAAGACATCTCCCCATAATCCCTTTTTTTCTCTCTTCGTGCCTTTGTGTCTTCGTGGTTTTATCGTAGCCCCGTTCTCATGGGCGTCATTTGAGACGCCCATGCTACGATCCTACCGGTTAAACTACTTCTTCCGCAATGCGATCCCCAGGTCGCGCAGCTGGATGTCGTCCACGGTGGTGGGGGCGTCCATCATCAGGTCGTTGCCGCTGGCGGTCTTCGGGAAGGCGATTACGTCGCGGATCGACTTCTCGCCGGTCATCAGCATGATGATGCGGTCGACGCCCATGCCGATGCCCGCGTGGGGAGGCGCGCCGTACTCGAAGGCCTCCACCAAGAAGCCGAAGCGCTCGCGCACCTGCTCAATAGGCATGTTAATGGTTTTGAGCACCAGCTCCTGGATGTCGCTGCGGTGGATGCGCACGCTGCCCGAGCCCAGCTCCATGCCGTTGAGCACCAGGTCGTAGAGGTTGCCGTGTACCTGCAGCGGGTCTGTCTCCAGCAGTGCCATATCCTCATCTTTTGGCATGGTGAAGGGGTGGTGCATCGGCTGAATCTGGTTGGTCTCCGCATCCAGGTCGAACATGGGGAAGTCGACGATCCAGAGGAAATTCCACAGCCCTTCCGGGATAAGCCCCAGCGTGTCGCCCAGGCGCAGCCGCAGCCGGCCCAACGCGGATGCCACCACCGCCGGGGTGTCGGCGATAATCAGCAGCAGGTCGCCCACCTCGGCGCCCATGGCGGTGGAGAAAGCAGCCATCTCGGTCTCATTGAGGAATTTGCTCACCGGGGACTTCATCCCCTCTTCATTCACCTGGAAGTAGGCCAGCCCGCGCGCGCCGAAGGTCTGCACGTAGGTGGTCAGCTCATCCAGCTCACGACGGCTCAGCTTCGCCGCGCCCTTGGCGTTGATACCCTTGATCTGGCCGCCACTGGCCAGCACACTGGTGAAAGCCTTGAACTCGGTGGTGGCGAAGATGCCTGCCAGGTCGACGAACTCCAGCCCGAAACGTGTGTCCGGCTTGTCGTTGCCGTAGCGTGCCATCGATTCCTCGTAGGTCATGATGGGGAATTTAGCCGGTGTCTCCACATCAATGAGCTTCATGATGCGCGCAAAAAGTCCCTCAACCACCGCCATCACGTCCTCACGTTCCACGAAAGACATCTCCATGTCGATCTGCGTATGCTCGTACTGGCGGTCAGCGCGCAGGTCTTCGTCACGCATACAGCGCGCCAGCTGGAAATACTTCTCCATCCCCGCCACCATCAGCGTCTGTTTCATCAGCTGCGGGCTTTGCGGCAGCGCGTAGAACTCGCCGTGGTGGATGCGTGAAGGCACCAGGAAGTCGCGTGCGCCCTCTGGAGTGGACTTGATGAGGAATGGCGTCTCAATTTCCAGGAAGCCGTTCTCGTCGAGATATTTGCGCGTCTCCTGCTGCACTTTGTGGCGCAGCGTGAGGTTCTTCAACATGCGCGTACTGCGCAGGTCGAGGTAACGATATTTCAGTCGCATGTTCTCGTCAACTTCTGGCCCGTTTTCATCATTCACCAGGAAAGGAGGAGTTTTAGATGCGTTCAGCACCTCCACGTAGTCAAGCTGCACTTCGATCTCGCCGGTAGGCAGCTTGGAGTTCACCGTGCCACCCGGGCGCGCGCCCACCGTGCCATGCACCGCCAGCACAAACTCAGAGCGGATCTTCTGCGCCAGCTCATGCGCGGCAGGCGACTCCTGCGGGTTGATGACGCACTGCGTGATGCCGCTCCGGTCGCGCAGATCAATAAAGATCAGCCCGCCGTGATCACGATTAGTCTGTGTCCAACCCATCAGCGTCACTTGCGTGCCAATATCACTGGCGCGCAAATCCCCGCACATATGCGTCCGGCGCATCTGTTGCTTCATCGCAGTGGTTTCCATCTTCTCTTCCCCTTAAATCTTTAGCTATAAATGTTCAATGCGTTCCCACGTGCTTTAGCGCGTGGTGAATATTATTAATTCGCCACTGCCTTTGCTGATTCCTGCTCAAAAATACCGCGATATTTTGCTATATATTGGGACAAAAATAAGACAAAGAGTGGGGAATACGGGCTAAAGCGGCCAAACTGGCCGCTGATGGCTCCATCCGTCCCCTTCAAGTTGCCCCATTCTATCTCAGGTAAGTATAATGGGTACAAAATCGTAGCATGGGCGGTCCCGCCCATGAGAACGGGCAAATAGAGGAAGTTATTTTCGGATTAAAATAATAGCGCCCTTCAGGGTGCTTGCAGTTGTTAGCCTCGTCCTTTAGGGCGTGGTGATGCACTGTATCCGTATAAGGAACATAGATGACAAAAATTTTGGCGATATTTAACCAGAAAGGCGGAGTGGGTAAAACGACTACCGCGGTGAATCTGGCGGCGGGGCTGGCGGGCGTGGGGAAACGGGTTTTGCTCGTTGACCTGGACCCGCAGGGGAATGCCACCACCGGGCTGGGAGTTACTAAGTCGGCGTTGGCGCTTACCATCTACGACGTGCTACTCGGTGAGGCGACGTGGCAGGAGACGCGCGTGGCTACCGTGGTGCCGGGGTTGGATATTTTGCCGGCCACCCTTGATCTGGCGGGAGCGGTGGTAGAAATGGCTGGGTTGCCGCAACGTGAAGAGCGGCTGAAGATGGGACTGGCAGGAGCGGAGGAGTACGATTTTATTATTATCGACACGCCGCCCTCACTCGGGCTGCTCCCCATCAATTGTCTAGCGGCCGCCGACGGGGTAATCATCCCTATGCAGGCGGAGTTCTTCGCGCTGGAAGGGCTGGCGCAGATTGAGCATACGGTGCGGCTGGTGAAACGCGGATTGAATCCGGCGCTCTCCATCTTCGGCGTACTCCTCACAATGGTGGATTTACGCGCTAAACTGTTCACCGACGTAATTCGCTCGGTGCGGCGGCAGTACGGGGCGCAGGTCTTCGCTACTGAGATCCCACGCACCGTGCGCTTTGCCGAGGCACCCAGTTACGGCGAAACCATCTACAAATTTGATCCCAAAGGTAAGGGGGCGCGCGCCTACACGGCGTTGACGCAGGAGGTATTGGCGCGATGCTAAACAAACGACGCAGTGGGCTAGGCGCACTCATTCCCGGTGCGGGGCTGGCCGATGCCGGAGCCGCGCAACTGGCCCCGGTGATTCAGATAGCCGTCAATCCTTATCAGCCACGGCGCAACTTCGCCCCGGAGGCGCTCAACGAATTGGCAGATTCCATCCGCCGACACGGCATCCTGCAACCGCTCACCGTGCGCTCGCGCCCCGGAGGTTTTGAGCTGATCGCCGGCGAGCGGCGTCTGCAGGCGTCACGCCTGGTGGGGTTGGCCGAGGTGCCGGTCATCGTGCGTGAGTGCAGCGACGAAGAGATGCTAGCGCTGGCGCTGGTGGAGAACGTGCAGCGTGAAGACCTTAATGCTATGGAGGCGGCGACCTCCTATCGACAATTGATGGATGAATTCAAGCTCTCGCAGACTGAAGTGGCGGAGCTGGTGGGCAAAAATCGCACTACCGTCTCCAATACGCTACGCCTGCTGGGCCTCCCGCCGGTTATGCAACAGGGTGTACATGACGGATGTATCAGCGAAGGCCACGCGCGTGCACTGCTGGCTGTAGATGATGAGCCCAAGCGGAGCTCACTCTATAAAATAACCGTGGAGAAGGGGCTTTCTGTGCGTGCATTGGAAGAGTTGGTCAATCCGAAGCCACGTGAAACAACCCGCCGCAAAACTGTCCCTCCCACCGACGCCAATCTGGCGCACCTGCAGGAGTTGATGCAGAACACGCTCGGCATACGTGTGCGCTTCAAAGCCGGTGCCGACAGCAAAAAGGGGACGCTGGAGCTGGAATACTACTCCGCCGATGACCTGGAACGGATATATCAGGCGCTGACGCGAGAATAGTTTCACGTGAAATTGGCTATGTATGATGACTAGAGGGGATAACCACGAAGAGAAATAAATATTAACACAGAGGGCACAGAGGGCACGGAGCACAGAGAAAGTTAGAGAAGTGGGTAAGGGGTGAAACCACGCTATTGGGCTTGTCACTAAAATGATATTCCTGGGATTGTTAACAACCCCTCACACAAATCTCACAACTTCTGCTATAATTCACCTTGCGTCATTGGTGGCGCACCGGATAATATGGAGGATCGAAAATGAGAAAATCCATGCGAATATTGACTGCATTTCTGCTACTGGCAGGAGCGGTTAGTACGGTAACTGCGCAAACAATCACCCCTTCCCGCCCCTTGGTTGCTGCTCCAGCTGCCCCTAAAACCTTTGCCGAGATGATGATGATAACGCCGACCGGCATCAAAGGTGGGGATATCGTGGTGGTGCCGATGCCCTGGCTGGCTGACTGGATGGGCTGTACCTTCACTACTTCGACGCCGGCGGACACTGTCGGCCCCAACGGGGAGAAGATCACGGCTGTTCCTGACAGCGTCTTCACGCTGGCCGGGGCAGGTCACACCCTGGTGGTGACGAAAGGCACAGATGAAGCGCTGCTCGATACATATCACATACGCGTACTTTCTAACGTCAATGTCGTGGAAACAGTACCATTCGTTTCGGCGAAGAGCGTGATGGATGCCTTTGTGATGCAGTATGCTTTCAACGAAACCCCGCCCGCCAACCTCACATTGACCAACCCAAAGACGAAAAAAGAGGTGAATATACCGGTATACGACCTCGATTTACGCAGTAAGACCATTGATATGACCACGCGACTGGGCGTGATCCGCGCCGCTATCAAAGCTTATCGGAATGCCATGGGCTTTAACCCGGCGCTGCTGGTCGACATGGTGTGGTATTTACCCGATCGCCCCGCCGCTGGCCCCCATGGCGAGCCGATTCCGGCAGGCGCCTATAAAGGGCCGTACCTGCCTGGTAACCAGGGTATTGATGGTTCGGGCATCCCGAAGAATCCATTCGTTAACCCCAATGACACGCGTAATGAGGTACACTGGCTCTATGATCCCGAGACAGGGACAATTAAGAGTACGCCGAACTTCCCCACCCCGGACGGGGTGGATTTGAATTCGCTGTAGGGTTATAGGCGAAACGTAAATATCAACACAGAGACACAGAGAGAATATCAGATAGCGCGCTTTAGCGTGCTTGCCGTTGTTAGCCACCCCCTTCAGGTGGTGGTGATGAGATAGGAATAAATTATGCCAGAACGTGTGATAGTAGTTGGCGCTGGTGGTATCTCCGACGCCTGGTTTCCGCCGTTGATCGCGGAGGGGGTGGAGGTGGCTGCGGTGGTGGATCTGCGGCCGGAGGCGGCGCAGGCGCAACTGGAGAAGTATAACCTGACCGCGCCGGTGTTCGGCGACGTGAAGACCGCGTTGCGCAAGGTGGAGGCGGATTTTCTCCTTGATCTCACTATTCCCGACGCGCATTGTGAGGTGACGATTGCCGCTCTGAAAGCGGGTCTGCATGTCATCGGCGAGAAGCCGATGTCCGCCAGCATGGCGCAGGCACGCCACATGGTGAAGGTTGCCAACAAAGCCGAGAAGCTGTACATGGTGAGCCAGTCGCGGCGCTGGGATGTGAAGCATGACCGCGTGAAGCGCACTGTTGAATCTGGGGCATTGGGCGAGATCACCACCGTCAATTGCGACTTCTACCTGGGGATACATTTCGGCGGCTTCCGCGATGAGATGCCCTCCCCGCTCATTCTCGACATGGCCATTCATCATTTCGACATGGCGCGCCTCTTCACCGGGCTGGATCCGGTGGCGGTCTACGCGCATGAGTATAACCCGCGCGGCTCCTGGTACGCGGGGGATGTGGCGGCGGTGTGTATCTTCGAGATGTCCAACGGCGCTATCTTCACCTACCGCGGCTGCTGGTGCGCCGAGGGGTGCGGCACCTCGTGGAACGGCGACTGGCGCATCATCGGCGAGCGCGGCACACTGATCTATGCGGGCGACAACGACCCCCACGGGGAGATAGTAACCGCAGGTGAAGGTTTCACCCATCCAGTGCAGGAGATAGAAGTAGCAGCAAGTCCGCTGGAGCACACCGGTATGCGCGGTGCCCTGCGTGAGATGCTCGCCTACCTGCGCACCGGTGAGAAACCACAGACCGAGTGTCACGACAACATCAACTCCCTAGCCATGGTCTTCGCGGCCATGAAAAGCGCACGCAAAGGTAAAAGGGTGGCGGTGCGGGGGCTGTAAAAAACATAACCTAATCACATCAGAAAAGGAATAACATCATGTACAACGAAAAAGTACGCATTGGTACCCTGGTGAATATCAAACCCGGGATGACGGATTATATCCGGGAGATCCTTCCGCATGGCTTCGAGTCGTTCTCATTGAACGCCTGGAAGAATACGGGCGAATTGGATATTGCGCAACTGGCTGCCCCTGTTAAAGAAGAACTGGGCGACAGCGGTGTGGTCATCAGCAGCTTGGGGGTGTTTGGCAACCCGCTGCTGGAGAACGAAGAAGGCGCGGTGACGCGCGCATGTTGGGAGACGTTCATCGACAACGCCCACCTCTTCGACACTGATCTGATCTGCGGTTTCACCGGACGGGTAGTGGGGGCGTCAATCCCCGACAGCATTCCCCGATTCAAAGAGGTCTTCACCCCACTGACCCAGCGAGCGGCGGACAAAGGCGTGCGGATTGCTTTCGAGAACTGCGAAATGGGCGGCAACTGGCACACCGGCGAATGGAATATCGCCCACAACCCCGACGCCTGGGAATTGATGTTTGATGCTATACCGGCAGACAATATCGGGCTGGAGTGGGAGCCGTGCCACCAGATGACCAAATTATTAGATCCCATTCCGCAGCTGCGTAAATGGGTGAGCAAAGTATTCCACGTACACGGGAAAGACGCCACCATTATGTGGGATGTAATCAAAGAGCATGGCATCGGCGGCAGCGTGCCCTGGGTCTATCACCGCACCCCTGGCTTCGGCGACAGCAACTGGACAGATATCATCACCATTCTACGCATGGGCGGCTTCTCCGGGAGCATCGACATCGAAGGGTGGCACGATCCGATCTACAATGGTGAGCTGGAAATGATGGGCCAAGTACGTGGGATGCAATATTTGAAGGCCTGCCGCGGTGGGGATTACTATCCCAATCCAGCCTAGTTTCACCGTCTGAGCTTAATTGTCGTATAAAACCTCCAATCACAGGTGGTGATTGGAGGTGATTCGTGATATGGTAGTACATAGAGACGGAATATTCCGTTCGCTTGTGACAAACGGAGGAGTCAGAGATGATTAATGAAGAGATGGTTGTAGTATTCGATGCGGATTCCGAGGTGCAGGCGTTGCTCTTCCGCGATATGTTAACGAGTGCGGGCATTGAAGTATACGAGCGTCTGCTGGAGGATGAAACCTTCGAGGGTGTGATGCAGGAATCATTGCACAGCCAGTTGATGGTACACATTGATGATGAAGTTCGCGCCAGCGAATTGGTCGCAGCGTTCACTGCAGCATCCGATTCCGGCGCTTTGGACGCCGGTGATGAAGTTCAAGGCGAAACTTTAGCAAACTAAGATAGTCAAATACAGATAGCAGCGATAATAGCCCGGCCAGCTTTGGCCGGGCTATTCTGGGAGAGATAGATTATGAATAAATGGTGGCGCCCGCTTTTCTTTGTGGCAATGATGCTTCCGTTCCTGGGGGCATTTGCCGCCGCGGCAAACCCGGTGAATACCGAGCAGGTACGCGTGCGTACGGTATGGACAGATACCGGACTCAACTTCGCTTTTGTGGTGGAGAAGGACGGTGTCAACGGCAAGCACACTGATTTCCCCAGTCTGGCGTGGATTGATGATGCCGTCGCCGTCTATTTTGACCTGAATCCGGCGGGTTCCTCGCGTTTATCCGAAACTTGCCGCCGCGTCGTTATCAGCGCTGCGGGCGGAGCCGCTTGCCAACGGGTAGTAAATGGCGAATGGCTGGATGATCCAGCCGGGATAAAAGCAGACGGTAAGCCTGTTTTTGCGTATGCCGTCAAGGTAGCAACGAAGAAGCAAAATGACGTGCTAGTACCCACCGGATATACCGTTGAATTAGGTATCCCCTGGGGGATGATCTTGCCGCACCTGCCGGAGGGCAATGCCCAGACAGCCGTCCCGATGGCACGCTTTGCGCTGGCGGTCTATGACTTTGGCGAGGCGCACCCGGTCGGACTCTGGCCCGCGGAGTTGCCATTAGAGAATGGCCTGCTGATCCCGTCGAAATGGGGGCAACTAGCCGCCGTACAGGCGATGGGTGTCGCTAAATCCACCGCTAATGTCCTGAATGTCCCCTATCTGCCCGTGACAAAAAATGCCAGTTGGTTTGCCGTCGATGGTGACGCACAGGGCGCAGAATGGATGCTGGCCGGTGGCGTGAATATGTCCTTCAAAGTCACCCCCACCATTAGCCTGAAAAGCAAGACGCAAACGCAGATTGTCGCCGGCTGGTATAGCCTGGAAGACCCTCGCCTGGAATTTCCGCACGTGCCTATCGAACCGCGATGTTCCGCTGCTACTACTACCGAGCCGCTCTACCACATGGAGCAGATAATCTCCGCCCGCTTAGTGGGGCTAGATGCCTTCGCGGTGGCCTTGCCGGTAAATATAGCGGAGCGCGAGCATACACGCGTCGCGTTGCGTGCCCTGGTGGAGGCGCTGAAAGGGTATGATCTGGCCAACCTGAGTAAAGGCCAGAGTCAGCTGCTCTTATTGCTGCCAATCCTTGATATGGGGACGACGACGAATGTCGATTTTACCACCCCCGCCGGGAAGTTGATCGCCCAGAATACCCTGCAGGATTTTTTCGCGCTGGTCCCCCCGCAATACCGGCTCCAAATAGCTAATTTCCACAACGCCCCCCGGCAGCCGGTGCTGGTGACCGCCCCCGGCAAAGGGGTGAAGTGGAATGAGAGCCTTTTCACTGCAATGCAACAGAACACCCGGAGCGCCGGAGCGCCGCTGGGCTGGCTGTTGGATAAAACCTACCAGACTGTTGGCGCTGACCCGCACACACTTGCCGTATGTTCCTGGGATCCGGCTACCAATTTTACACAAGGTGAAGGAGCGGTACATGCCGCTATGGTAGTTCCGGGGATGAGCGGGCTTAATAAAGATCCGCTGCTCCGGATGGGTGGCGAGATCTATCGCAATGCCTGGGCGCAGGTGAACGCTGCCCAGCCGGACTTTGTGCTATTGCGGAGTTGGAACGATTATCGGCAGGGCACAGAGGTGACCGCCTCTACCCAGTATAGCACAACTAGCCTGGATATCACCCATGAAGCCATTGCGCGGCAGGCGCGGCTAAGCGCTGGTGAGATCAAGTTGCTGCGTACCAGTTTCCCGCCGGTGATCCGACCCGGGATGACGGTTCCCTTCGATGTGCTGCTGAAAAACGATGTGCCACGCTCCCTTGGCGTGTTGTACCAGATATTCCGTGATGGCAACGAGGTCGCGCAGGGGACGGCAGCCAACCAGGTGACGCTGGTGGCGCAAATTCCCACGCATCTGCAGTTTAGTATAAATGCCAAAGATGATAAGAAAGCTCCTCTGAAGCCCGGAAAATATCTGCTAAAACTCGGATTTACGCAGAATAACCTCAATGGTGTCGTCATCTCGCTCTTTTTGAAAACAGTAGCTGTTCTGGAGATCCCCTTCACCGTGTCAAATGATACCATCCCTGCGCAACTGCTCAGCTGGGATTGCCCGGCGATTGTCACCATCGGTTCGCAACCGAAGGTCTCCCTGCAACTACGCAATCTGGATTCTCGTAAGTGGGGCGACAAAGAACGGTTAGTGTTGACGTGGCTCAATGAAAAGGGCGTTTTAGTGCCCGGCTTGCCGCCCATCACCGTCTTTTTGAAGGATACCGTCCCGGGTGCCGTTAAGGACCTTTATTTCCTGGCCAATGCCCCGACTTTGCCCGGTGCGTATACCCTCCATGCAGAGCTGCAGCGCGATGGCACAGCCGCGGAACCGATACTGGATACCCTGGTGCAAGTCGTCACTGCCGACCTGAACGCCGAGATACGCGGGGTCAAGATCCCCGACGTTGTTAATGATGCGGATAAAGCGCTGAATGGCGAGGTTACCCTGCGCAATGTCGGCAAATCCAGCTGGGTCGCGGGCTCCACGCAGTTGAGTTGGCAATGGCTCGCCTGGGACGGCACCCCCGTGGCCGGCGCCACCGGCAGCAGTCTGCTGACCGGGGCCACTCCTCCTGATGGCGAGATTACCGAGAAGATAAGCATCGCCCCCCCGCCGGTTGGCTATGGGCAATTCCGCTGCGTCTTTGGGGTGACGGTCAACGGCATCCGTGCCCGTCTGCATACTTCGCCGGACAAGTCGTTTTCTCCCATCTACAATATCACCGTGCGCAAATGGCAGTATTATCAATTCCCGCTAGCGCCTTATTTTGATGACGTTATCATGGCGGCGGATAACGATGTCTCGCCGCTCCGCGCGAATTTCGACGGGCACAGCAACGCCTATCCGCTCGAAGAATTCCTCCCGGACGCCACCAACCCGGCGCTTGGATACCAGCCGGGATACCGTACCGGCAAAGTTGATATTACCGCCCCTGAATTCTACTTCGCCTCAGTTACCGGCGGCGTGCGCGCCCCGGTGGTGGTGGCCAAAGGCCAGACCATTGCATGGGGAGCATTGAATTCCGCCGCGCTGCACCTGGCCGCCGTCACTA